>DASZYN010000762.1:0-6816 GCA_035545435.1 Acidobacteriaceae bacterium
ACAGTCGATGGGTTCGGTCGACAGCCGCACGTGGCAATTGGAGGTTCCGGAGCGCATCTCGGGACCGTAGGAAGGCAGCCAGGAAACCTCCAGTCCCGCATCGAGTCCGGCCTCGGCCAGCACTTCGCCCAACAGCAGAACTCCCTGGCCGCCGAAGCCGGCGATCCGCACCTGGAGGTTGGTAATCCCAGGCACTTTGCCCAGCGCGGTTTGTGATTCCGCGGAAGGATCGTTCGTTCCCAGAATCGCAGGGATCTCAGTGACGGGAACGGGAGCCGAGGGGACCGGCATTTTTGGCGATTCGCTGGTGCGGTCGCGCGTCGCGCCCAGCGGGAAGGTTTTCTCCATGACGTCGCGCACCCAGTGCTGCGCGTCCACCGGCGACATCTTCCAGATGGTCGGGCACGGCGAGAGCACTTCGACCAGAGAAAACCCCTGGCCCTTGACCTGGTTCTCCAGAGCCTTGCGCACCGCGCGATAGGCTTGCGCGATTTGTTTGTGATCGCCAAGGCCGACGCGCTCGATGTAGACCGGAGCCTCGAGCGTCGCCAGCAGCTCGCTGACATGGAGCGGGTAGCCCTCGTTGGCGGGGTTGCGGCCGCCGGGGGTCGTGGTGCTTCGCTGTCCCAGGAGAGTAGTGGGCGCCACCTGGCCGCCGGTCATGCTGTAGATGGCGTTGTTAACAAAGATGACGCTGATATTCTCCCCGCGATTGGCGGCGTGCAGGATTTCGGCAGCACCAATGGCAGACAAATCGCCATCGCCCTGGTAGCTCACCACGATGCTTTCCGGACGGCTGCGTTTGGCGGCGGTCGCCACGGCCGGCGCGCGGCCATGCGCCGACTGAATATTCCCGACGTCGAAGTAGTAGTAGGCGAAGACCGAGCAGCCGACGGGACTGACCAGAATGGTGCGGTTCTGAATGCCCAGCTCATCGATCGCCTGGGCGAGCATTTTGTGGATCGTGCCGTGCCCGCAACCTGGACAATAGTGGGTCTGGTGCTGCATCTCGTCCTTGCGCTCGAAATTCGTATAGAAGGCCTGAGGACGAGCATGGGTAACCTGGTATTGCAACTCCGGTTCGTCAGACATGGGCCACCTGCTTGCTTTCCGCACAGCGTCTTGCCTGTTCCTGAACGAAGGCCAGCACATCATCGTGGGACGGGATATTGCCTCCGACGCGGCCCAGGAACTCCACCGGCCGTGTTCCGTTCAGCGCCAGCCGCACATCGTCGAGCAGCTGGCCGAGGCTCATCTCCACCACCACGAAGACCTTCGCTCGCCTCGCGATCCGCTGGAAGCTTGCTGACGGAAACGGGAACAGCGTGACGGGGCGCAGGACGCCAACTTTGTATCCGGCGGCGCGCGCCTCGGCGGCTACGGCCTTCAGAATGCGCGCCACAATCCCGTACCCCACCAGCACCACGTCTGCATCGTCGGTGTACAGCTCTTCGGCTCGGGTCTCGAGCCGTTGCGCCATGCAGTACTTGGCTTCCAGCTGGCGGACATGCGCTTCCAGCTTGTCGCTGTCCAGGTAGATCGAGCTGATGAGGTTGCCGCGCGTCTCTTCCGTTCCCGCCACCGCCCAGTTCGGCAGACTGGGTTCGATCGCGGTGTCGGGAAACTCGACCGGCTCCATCATCTGCCCGATGAAGCCGTCGGCCATCAGCACCACGGGATTGCGATAGCGATCGGCAAGTTCGAAGGCCAGCGTGGTCAGATCGGCCATCTCCTGCACCGAATGTGGAGCCAGCACCAGGGTTCGGTAGCTGCCGTGGCCGCCGCCTTTGACCACCTGGTGGTAGTCGCTCTGCTCGGACGCGATATTCCCCAGCCCCGGACCCGCGCGGGTGATGTCGGCGATCACACAGGGCAGCTCTGCGCCCGCCATGTAGCTGATGCCTTCCTGCATGAGGCTGATTCCCGGACCGCTGGATGCTGTCATGACGCGCACACCAGCCGAGGCTGCGCCGTACAACATATTGATGGCCGCTACTTCGCTCTCGGCCTGGAGAAAGACGCCGCCGACGCGCGGGAGATATTCCGCGGCTGCTTCAGTAATCTCGCTGGCCGGTGTAATCGGATATCCGTAGAAGCCGCGGCAGCCTGCGAGGACTGCGGCTTTTACGATCGCCTCGTTCCCTTTGATCAGCTGCCGGCTCATTGGCCCACCGCCGTTTTGGGCTTTGTCGTCCGCGCCAGGCGCTGAACGGTGACGGCTCCCGGCTCCGGACAAACCAGGAAACACATGCCACAACCGGTGCAGCCGGCCCCGGTATAGACGGCAGTCCGGTATCCATAGGGATTCAGCCGATGACTCAGGTGGATCACCTTGGGCGGACAGGCTTCGATGCACAACCCGCAGCCTTTGCACTCGTCGGTGTCAATCAGCAGCGATCCGCGATCGCGCTTTTCGGCCTCGGCCATTGGACGCTCCTTCCCAAACCTGTTCGACCAGCGCGGGCGCTGGTTTGCGTTCCAGATAGTGCGCTCGCACCGCAAAGTCCTCGAGCTGGGCCTGGAAGCGCGGATCGGCAATCGCAATCAGCGCTTCTGCCCGCTCGCGCAGAGTCTTGCCATGGAGATAGGCGATGCCGTGCTCGGTGACCACATAATGCACGTCGGCCCGCGACGTTACGACGCCTGCACCGGGTTCGAGCACGGGCACAATGCGCGAAAGCTGGCCTGCGCGCGCCGTCGACAGCAGAGCGATGATCGGCACTCCGCCCTTCGAACGCGCGGCACCGCGAATGAAATCCACCTGGCCGCCGAAGCCGCTGTAGGGTTTCGTTCCCAGGGAGTCGGCGCACACCTGCCCGGTCAAATCCACCTGGAGCGCGGAGTTGATGGCCACCATGCGATCGTTCTGGGCCACCACGAAGGGATCGTTGGTATAGGAGATGGACCGGAACTCGAAAGCCGGGTTTTCGTGAATGAAGTCGAAGAGCCGCCTGGTTCCCAGCACGAACGCCGCCACTGCTTTTCCGCGGTGCAGCGACTTCCTCTGCCCGTTAATGATTCCGGCTTCCATCAGCTCGATCACGCTGTCGGAGAACATCTCCGTGTGGATTCCCAAGTCTCGCTTGTCCTCGAGGCAGGTCAGCACGGCCTCCGGAATGCCGCCGATCCCCGTCTGCAACGTGGCGCCGTCGGGGATGAGCGAGGCAACATTGCGCGCAACCTGGAGATGGACATCGGTGAACGCCTCGCTCTCCAGCTCGAGCAGCGGCCGCGAGGTCTCAACGAACGCATGGATATGGCTGACATGGAGGAACGTGTCGCCGTGGGTGCGGGGCATCTGCTCGTTCACTTCGGCGATGACGATGCTCGCACAGCGGGAAGCCGTCAGCGTGCAATCCACCGTCGTGCCCAGGCTGACGAATCCATGCTGGTCCGGGGGCGACACCTGCATCAGCACCACGTCGAGGGGCAACTGCCCGTTCACAAACAACCCTTCAATCTCGCTCAGAAAGATCGGGGTGTAGTCGGCGCGCCCGGCGCACACAGCCTCACGGACATTCGCCCCGAGAAATAATCCGCGATGCCGGAACACTCCTCTGTACTCCGGCCTGGTGTAGTCGGCGCTGCCCAGGGTCATCATGTGGACGATCTCCACATCGCGTAACTCGCCGGCTCGAGCCACCAAAGCATTCACGAGCGTCGAAGGCGTGCCCACACCCGACTGGATCCATACCCTGGCGCCGGAACGAACTGCGCCAAGAGCCTGCGACGGCGTCATACGCCTGCTTCGGAAATCGTCTTTCCAGGTCATGTTTCCTGACTCCGGGTGCACCTTAAGGCATGCATTCGGCTGTGCTTACTGCAATCTGGGCTGCGATCCGGGGACGAACCATGGCCCCCACAGCCGCCCGCCTGCGGACCCTCTGCGGGGTCTCTGCTCCAAAACCTACGTACGTTACGCTCCGCACGAAGGCGTTGGCAGTGACCCGTATCACGGCTGTCAGGCGTGTGATTCTGAGGCAGGGGATGGAGAGATGGGGTGGCGAAGAGGAGGGCCCAAGAAGTGCGGAGAACCCGTGTCCTGTCAGCCGATCCCGGTAGCAGGACCGTTAGCGTGCAAGCTTCACTGACAGGAAACCGGGACGTCGGGACTCAGAAGCGCCGCGGAACTTCGGGCGGTCAGACTCTCATCAGCTTTGCCACGTAGTCATAGTCGATCTTCGCCGCCTCGAATACTGTCTGTCCGTGGAACGGCGGATCGTGATCGACGATGAAATACTTTGCGCCACCATTCCGGGCAGCCTCATAGGCGTCTTTTAGAGGAGCGACTCCCTTTCCCAGATCCACGATATGCGACCCGGCCGCTTCTCCCAGTTCGTTCACAGGAGGCGTGATCGTGCTGAAGTCCTTGAAGTGCAGCAATCGCACCCGCTGAGCATTCGCGGCAATGACCGCGGCGGGATTGGCGCCCCCCGCTGCCATCCATCCAGCGTCTACTTCCAGCTTGACCAGCTTCGGGTCGGTTTCCTTGAGAAAGATGTCGTACCCGGTTTCGTCGCCGTTGAGTTTACGAAATTCGAAATTGTGGTTGTGGTAGGCATACTCCATTCCGCGTTTCTGCGCGGCCGCTCCGATCTGATTGGCGATCGATGCCATCCGGCGAAAGTCGTCGGCGGTCAGATGATTCATCATTTGCAGGGTCGCCTTCGTATCACCGTCCTTCGGCGGGTGAGGCGGCAGCATCGAACTTACCGCGTAGTGCACGCCCAGCGCGCCCGCGTCGTCCAGGACCTTTTCCGTTTCCACAAACCCGAACGCAAAATGGGCCGATGGGCAGCCGAGTCCCGCAGTGACAAGCCTCTTTTTGAAAGCGGGAATATTCGTGATGAGCGCCGAGTAAGCTTCCATGTACTCATAGCCGATCGCCCTCAGCTTCGCCAGGGTGCCGGCGGGATCTTTCCTGTATTCGGCGGCCACCATGTACATCTGCAGGCCTGGCTTCGATTGGGCGTCCGCGCCCCACAGACGCGTGAGGCCGGCCGCCTGCGCACCTGCAAGCACAGCGGAACCGCGAATGAAACTACGGCGGGACAGGCGAATCTTCATTTTCAGCTCCTTGATATGGCTCAAACGGTGCGGGCACGCGGTTCCGAGCGCTCGGATCGGGCGGGCGGTCCGGATAAGAATAGCCGAGCCAGGGACAAACTTCGCTGGTTGCTATGGCGGGCGAGTGTTTTTTGTACGAACCGGAAGTCGCGGTCGAGGGATATCGAAAACCTTTACAATGGGATGCTTCAGAAGCATCGTCCCCGATACGGTGCGAAAATTCTGAGAGTTCAGAGGAGGCTCATTGCGGTTCAAATCTTGTTTGGTGACGGCTCTTTCCGTCGTTTTTTTTGCGGCCGTTGCGGGCGCACAGAGCACAAGCAGCGCTGCGCAGATGCCGCCGCCTCCTCATGCAAAGCAAATCCACCTGAAGCATGTTCTGGTGATCGGGCAAACGAAGGGATTCGAGCACGATTCCATTTCGGATGCGATGGCCGCGATCTACAACATGGGCAAGGACAGCGGCCTGTGGGACACGATGATGCGGACCGACACCGAGCTGCTGACGAAGAAGGATCTGGGCCGCAACACAAAAAATCTGAACTACTTCGATCTGATTGTCTTCGCCAGCACCACGGGCGAGCTCGATCTGGACGACAGCCAGAAGCAGGACATTCTTTCGTTCGTCCACGATGATGGCAAGGGATTCGTAGGCATCCACGCCGCGCTTGACACGAATTACAAGTGGCCGGAATACGGGGAGATGATCGGCGGCTGGTTCGATCAGCATCCCTGGTTCACCTTCAACGCGCCCATCATTAATGAAGATCCGGATTTTCCCGCCGTGCGTCACTTTCCCAAATCGTTCGTGAAGTACGACGAGATCTACCAGCCGAAAGACTGGTCACGCGACAAAGTGAACGTGCTGCTGAGCCTTGACCCCACGAAGCTGAACTACGAGAACAATCCGCGCATTCATCGCACCGATCACGATTTTGCCGTCGCCTGGAGCAAGATGTACGGCAAAGGGCGAGTGTTCTATTCGACCCTCGGGCATACAGAGGAATCGTGGGACGATCCTGACATTCGCAAGATGTACTTCGAAGCCATCAAGTGGGCGCTTTGGATGACGAATGGAAGCACGGCGAGCCATCCGCGCCCGGCGCCACCGCAATAGCTCACGTTTTCTTCATCGGCCGGATGCGGCGTGAGCTGTTTCCGGAATGAAGACGTTTACACGCACGACCTCGTCCGACGAAAATAATCCGTGCCCATTTGCAAGTATCCCCATCTCGCTGCGAGAAGAATGCATTGAAACCACCCGTGTCGATTCGTATCAACCGCAGAGACTTTCTGGCTTCGGCCGGAATGCTGATCGCCGATCAGTCTGTTGGCCGAAAACTGCATGCCCAGGCCCGCCCGGCCGGGAAGGCCGATCACACTTTGCGGATCGAGCCCTGCAGTCTTGAGATCGGCCAAGGCGTCACGGTCAAAACCATCGCCTACAACGGACAGGTACCGGGTCCGATCCTGCATCTTCGCGAAGGGGTGCCGGTCACAATCGACGTCACCAACGCCAGCGCGAATGCTGACATCGTTCACTGGCATGGGCTGGCGATCGATTCGCTCAACGATGGCGCGATGGAAGAGGGGTCGCCAATGATCGCCGCCGGCGAGACCCATCGCTACACGTTCACGCCGAAACCGGCGGGCACGCGCTGGTATCACACCCACGCCGGCGCGGGCGGCGATCTGGGCAAAGGCACCTACACGGGACAATTCGGCTTCCTGCTCATCGAGGGCAGCCAG
>DASZYN010000763.1:0-3106 GCA_035545435.1 Acidobacteriaceae bacterium
CATTGCAGCATTCGTGGTTGTGAGTGCGGCATTCGCGATCGTCAGCGCTGCGCTCGCGGTTGTGAATGCAGCACTGGCATTTGTGAGGGAAGCACCGGGAATCCGGCGGGCGCATGGCGCAGGCATCTGATCGGAACCGATCGGAAGCAGGAAGAAGAACCGGTGACGGCGACTGGGTTGGGCATCGAGTTCCTCCTCCGGCGGGGTTTAGGCAAAGCAAAAGGCTCGCCGCAGCGAGCCTTTTCAGGGTTCTTCTCCCCTATTTTTAGGATATCAAGCGGAGCGAGAAATCGTGCCAACGTTTTTGGAGGCTTAGCCGGGATAAGTCACGGGAAATGAGGGAGAACACTTTCGTACCGTTCGAGAAAAGCTTGACAAGAATCCACAGGTGGCGGGCTCGGCTCCGATGAGCCAAAGCGGATCCCACGGGGAGCGAAACGAGTGAAGCCGGTGAACCGTCGTGGCGCAACACGGCGTATTGCTCCCGCAGGCTCAGCGATCACAATGAAGAGGCCGCGTCTCGCTTGCGCCGCTGGCGCATCGAACGGTTCGCGGTTTTGAGAGAGGCCCCGTCCCAGTGGCGGGGCTTTTGTTGCGCCGTTGGCGTCGCCAGGAGAAAGGCAACCGCGCGTTCTATTCGCTGCGCAGGCTGGTCATGGGATCGGTCCTGGCTGCCCTGCCGGCAGGAATGCCCGTCGCCACCAGCGAAACACCCACCAGTACCGCCGACACCACCAGATAAGTGGCCGGATCATGCGGCAGGACCCCAAACAGAAGGCTGCGCATGAAACGACTCAGGATCGCTGCAGTGACCAGGCCCGAGGCTACTCCACAAGCGGCGAGCAGCATAGCCCGGATCATGATCATGTTCAGAATGTGCAGGCGGGTGGCGCCGAGCGCGATGCGAATCCCGATCTCCGGCAGGCCCTGGTTGACCAGGGTGGCGATGACGGCAAAGGTGCCGAGGGCCGCGAGGGTAAGCGAAACCACGGCAAAGAAGGCCAGCAGGCCCATGGCAAAGCGACGTCGGGCGAGGGAGTCGGCGACGCGCTGCTGCATGGAGCGAACGGCGTAGACGGGGAGGTTGGGATCGAGATCGTGCACGGCACGCGTTACGGCACCGGCGATGCTGGACGGGGCGCCGGCACTGCGCACAACGATGTTGAGATCGCGGGTTGGATATTGCAGATGCGGGATGTAGAGCGCGATGCGAGAGTCCGAGTCCAGCGTGTATTGCTTGATGCGGCCAACGACGCCGACGACGGTGAGCACGGGCGCATTTGACGTGAGGGAGCCGAGACGAATCCTCTTGCCGAGCGGGTCCTGATGCGGCCAGAACTGCGCAGCCATGGAGTCGTCGATGATGACGACGCGCGGAGTGGCGGCGTTGTCGTTTTCTGTGAAGAGACGGCCGCGCAGAAGCGGGATCTGCATGGCGGTGAAATATTGACCGGCGACGATACGCTGATCGGCGTTGATGAAGTTTTCGCCGGGAGGCAGCGGCTGGCCTTCGACGGTGATGGGTCCCCAGGCGTACATCTCACTTAAAGGCAGCGAGGTGATGCCGCCGGAAGCCGTGACGCCGGGGATGTGATCGAGGCGATCCCAGAGCTGGCGATAGGTTGCGACGACGTGCTGGCGATCGGTGTACTGGCGTCCCGTCATGGTGAGGCCGAGGGTGAGGACGCGGTCGGCGTTGAATCCGGGATTGACGACGAGGAGCGCAGCGAAGCTGCGGGTGAGGAGGCCGGCGCCGACCAGCAGAACGACGGCGAGAGCGACTTCGGAGACGAGAAGGAGCTTGCGGAGTTTGCCGCCGCGGCCCCAGAGCGATCCGGTCTCCGATGCGGTTCGACTGCCGCCTTTGAGCGCGGAGACGAGGTCGACGCGGGAGGAGCGAAGAGCGGGAACGATGCCGAAGAGGAGTCCGGCGAGTAGCGACAGCAACAAGGAGAAGGCGAGCACGCGACCGTCGATCGCGATGTCCTGCACGCGGGGCACGTTGACGGGGCGCAGGGATCGGAAGACGGCGACGGCGGAGGCAGCGAACAGGGTTCCGAGCGCGCCTCCGATGACGCCGAGCAGGGCACATTCGGTGATGAGCTGGCGGACGACGCGGGCTCGATTGGCGCCGAGAGCGGTGCGGAGGGCGATTTCCTG
The DNA here is from genome assembly GCA_035545435.1 of Acidobacteriaceae bacterium. Lineage (GTDB taxonomy): Bacteria > Acidobacteriota > Terriglobia > Terriglobales > Acidobacteriaceae > Palsa-343. The sequence continues at coordinate 2,161 of DASZYN010000763.1, forward strand.
GCGGCGCGCGAGGGCGCGGGAGAGCCAGAGGTTGGCGAGATTCGCGCAGGCAATGAGCAGGACAAATCCCGCTGCGCCGAGCAGGATCATGAGCGGGCGCCGCGTGTCGCCGACGACCTGCTCGAGCAGGGGGACGATGGCGAAGGTGAGTCCGCCGTTAGGCGGATAGAGGTCGGGATGATCGCGGCGGAGCGTGGCGGTGATGGTGTCCATTTCGGCGCGGGCCTGGGCGATGGAGACGCCGGGCCGGAGCTTGCCGATGATGTTGTAATCCTCGTGATCGCGCATGGTGGCGGAGCCGGGACCGAGGACGAGGGGAATGAGGATGTCGGACTGCTCGGCGCCGCCGAGGGTGGGAAGAACTTCGCGAGGCAGCGTGAAGCTGCGCGGCAGAACTCCGACGACTTCGTAGTTTTTGCCGTTGAGGGTGATCGATTTACCAAGGACGCGCGGGTCCGCGTTGAAGCGGCGGGTCCACATGCCATAGCTCAGCACCGCGGTGGCGGCGTGACCGGGATCGTCTTCCCAGGGCTGGAGAAGCCGGCCGAGGTGAGGCTGGACGCCGAGCATCGCAAGAAGATTCGCGGTGACGTGGATGGTGCCAACGCGCTCGGGATCGCCGGTGCCGGTGAGGTTTTCGTTGCCGCCGATGGCGAGAGCCACCTGCTCCAGGCCGTGGTGGCCGTTCTTGATGTCGAAGTACTGCGCTGTGGAGAACCAGTCCTGGGTGATGTTGAGGCCGGGCGAGGTATTCCAGAGGATGACGAGGCGATCGGGATCCTGGTAAGGGAGAGGCTTGAGCAGCAGCGCGTTGACGACGCTGAAGACGGCGACGGTGGCTCCAACGCCGATGGCAACAGAGAGAACGGCGGCCACGGAGAAAGCCGGATTCCTGCGGAAGACACGCAGGGCAAAGCGGAGATCGAAACGGAGATTCTGGGCGATT
>DASZYN010000764.1:0-2930 GCA_035545435.1 Acidobacteriaceae bacterium
CTGGTCGCGGTGGTCGGCTCGGGCATCATGGCCGAGCGCCTGTCGGCGGGGAACATGGGGATAGCGCTGCTGGCCAACGCCATCGCCACCGGTGCGGCGCTGGTGGTGCTGATCACCGTGCTGGGGCCGCTGTCCGGGGCGCATTTCAATCCCGCCGTGTCGCTGTTCTTTGCCCTGCGCGGCGCCATGCCAGGGCGCGAGGCGCTGCTCTATGGCGGCGTGCAGGTGGCGGCGGCGGTGCTGGGCGTGTGGCTGGCCCATGCCATGTTCGCCATGCCGCTGCTGCAAATCTCCACCCATCTCCGGGACGGCCTGGCGCAGGTCCTGGCCGAGTTCATCGCCACCTTCGGGCTTTTGCTGACCATCGCGGGCGCGCTGCGCTTTGTGCCCGCATCGGCGCCCATGCTGGTCGGGCTCTACATCACCGGCGCCTATTGGTTCACCGCCTCGACCTCCTTCGCCAATCCCGCCGTCACCGTGGCGCGGATGCTGACCGACAGCTTTTCGGGCATCGCGCCATCCTCGGCGCCCGGCTTCATCGCGGCCCAACTGCTGGCGGTGTTCTGCGCCTGGCCGCTGCTGGGCTGGCTGCTGGGCAGCAAGGGCGGGATGGAGGTTTAGCGGCGCGGCGCCCGATCTCGGCGAACGCAGCGAGCTTGAAAAATCATAAGTCTTCATTCTTGATCTGGAAGCGCGAAGATCGCGACCACGTCTCCAAAAGGAACAAGTCCACGAGACGCAGTCAGTCTTTGCATTCCGTTGGCGCCGTTGCCACCGGCGGCCACTGCCACATATTGCACCCCGTTCACATGGTAAGTGACTGGAGGCGCACAAACACCGGTCCCAAGATTAAAATGCCAGAGTTTTCGGCCGCTCTGAGCGTCAAAGGCGTTGAAATTGCCGTCCATTTCCCCGGCAAACACCAAATTGCTCGCGGTGGCCAAGACACCGCCCAGCATCGGAAATCCCGATTTGTATTGCCAAGCGATATTGCCGCTATTGACATCAATAGCCGTCAGAGTCCCCGAAGACTCAATTGAGCCTTCAGAAATATTTCGTACTTTCCCACCGAATCTAATGCCGCTATCCGGGGCGCCAGGCGGATCCTTCACGAGCTGATAGCTATAAGCTGCATTCGTGCCCATGACATAGAAATCATGCGTCAATGGTGAAAATGCAGATGGACTCCACTGCCCACCGCCAGCCACCGAAGGATAATGCGGCTCTCCCGCCGCTTCCGTTGGTGGTGTGAATTTGTTTGGGCTTTCCAAAACAAAGGGCTGAGACTTCCGAAGCAGCTCGCCCGTCAGACGATTGACAATAAAAACATGCCCTTCTTTTCCCGCCTCTCCCGCTGCGGGTACACTTTTCCCGTTCTCGTCCTTGGCGTCGAAAAATATGACAGGCCCAGTCGCATCCAAATCCCACTGATCGTGCGGGACCTGCTGATTCCACCATGCGAGCTTGCCATCCCTGGAGTGAAGCGCAACCATCGAATCTGTGTAGGCGTTCGCCCCCAGTCGATCATCCCCGTCAACATCCGGGTTCGGATTGCCCACTGCAAAACTTATCAAGCCATTTTTTGGATCATATGCTGGCGTATTCCAAACCGATCCACCTCCCGTTTTCCAGGAATCTCCACTCCAGCTATCGCCTCCCGGCTCGTCCGGTGCTGCCGTTGTGCGAAAACGCCAGATTATTTCTCCTGTATTTGCATCATATGCCTGTACGAAGCCGCGCATCGGAAATTCCGCCCCCGCGCTCCCTATGACAACCATGCCATCGTAAACAAGAGGCGCTGACGTGTATGAAAAATGCCGTGAGTCAGGCGGCATGGTACTGCTCAAATCGCTCTTCCAAACGAGTTTCCCGCTGCGGGCATCAAGTGCCACCATTTTGGCATCCAGTTGAGCCAAAAAGACCTTTCCATAGGCGACGGCGACACCACGGGACTGCGGCCCACAACATAGGTTGAGCGTTTCCATATCAGCGGGGGTGTATGACCACAACATACGTCCCGTGACGGCGTCATATGCCTGTACATGATCGCTTGGCGTCGAGATGTACATAATGCCATTGACGACAATAGGATTTGTTTCAGTTGAATTCGCTATCCCGGTTTGGATAATCGCAACGGGTCGAAGCTTTTTTACATTTGATTTCGATATCTGGGTAAGCGGTGAAAAGCGCTGATTGTCATATGTGCGGCCATAAAGCAGCCAGTTGTCCTTGTCGCGATTGGCATTGAGCATTTGTGAATCCGTCACGTCCACATCGGACGTAATCGCGTGCGCGGTGATGGTTTCAGGCAGAGCGCTTAGCCGTGAGACATCATGATTCTCGGCAACCGCCGCTGGCGGGGCCGTATCTGGAGAGATGGATTGCTGGGCCGCGCCCGGCTTCACAAAGGCCACGACAACAGCCACGCAGAGCACCGTGACGGTAATGCTGACGCGAAAATGGCAATTCGATTTTAACATGGCGTTTCCCTGGGCGGTTTTCTGATGCCTAACTTGATCTAGACTATTTGAATCGACCTGGCGGTTTCTTTACACCACCGGCTGTCCGTCGTAAAAACATTGGGGATGCGCTTCGCGTGACGCGCCTGGTCGGGCCGCAAAATTCCTCGCGCCAGGCCTCGCCAGCGCGCTCTCTGCATTTTCTCGAGAAGCACGTTTCCTCGGGGGAGCAACGCTCTGTTCGCCAAATGCCACTATACCGGCCACCATCGGCTGATGGAACTTTCCCGCCCCCTCCACATTACCTCCCCGATAGTTTGAGAGGTATTCCATGTCATTGCTCCTGATCATCCTTCTTGTGGTTCTTCTGGCCGGCGGCGGCTTTGGCTATAGCCGCTACGGCATGGGCGGCGGCTCCGGCATTGTCGGCACCATCCTGATCATCATCCTGGTTCTCTATCTGCTGGGCAT
>DASZYN010000765.1:0-1719 GCA_035545435.1 Acidobacteriaceae bacterium
CCCTTATTTGCATCCTTCGGCCTGCTGTTGGACCACACATACCAGTCGCGATATTTCGATTGCGGATTCGAGCAGGCATCCCGGAACCAGGGATGCTCATTCGAAGTGTGGTTCACCACCAGATCGACGATCAGGCGCATCCCGCGTTGCTTGCAGCCGCGGGTAAACTCAACGAAGTCGCCCATCGTTCCGTAACGAGGATCCACGGCGTAGTAGTCGCTGACGTCGTAGCCATTATCGCGGCCGGGCGAACACTGGAACGGCATGAGCCACAGCGCAGTAACGCCCATCCCCTGCAGGTAATCGAGCCGGCGGAGCAGGCCCGGGAAGTCTCCCACGCCGTCTCCGTTCGCATCCATATATGTAGCCACGGAAAGACAGTAAAAGATTGCGTTCTTATACCAGAGATCGCTGATCATAAGGGCTTGCCTTTGCAAAACAGTACCAGGGAGCACAGGTTGGGATGCAGGATCTGAGTTGGTGGAAGCACGCGGTCATTTATCAGATTTATCCGCGATCATTTCAGGACAGCAACGGAGATGGGATCGGGGATCTGAACGGCATTCGCAGCCGCCTCGATTACGTGGTCGATCTCGGAGTGGACGCCGTCTGGATCTCCCCTATCTATCCATCGCCCATGGCCGATTTTGGATACGATGTCGCCGACTATTGCGGCATCGACCCCATCTTCGGCACGATGCAGGATTTCGATGAGCTGCTGGCAGACCTGCATCGGCGCGGCCTTCGCCTCATCCTGGATTTCGTTCCCAACCACACCTCCGACCAGCATCCCTGGTTTATCGAAAGCCGCTCGTCGCGCGAGAATCCGAAGCGGGACTGGTATTTGTGGCGCGACCAGCCCAACAACTGGCAGAGCCACTTCGGCGGATCCGCCTGGGAATACGACGCCAGCACGCAGCAGTACTACCTGCACGAATTCCTGAAAGAACAGCCCGACCTGAACTGGCGCAACCCGTCGGTGAAGGCCGCAATGTTCGACGCCCTTCGCTTCTGGCTGCGCAAAGGCGTGGATGGCTTCCGCGTCGACGTCATGTGGCTGATGATCAAAGACGCCCAGTTCCGGGACAACCCGCCGAATCCCGCTTACGAGCAGGGGCAGGGTACCCGCAACAGGTTTCTGCCCGTCTATGACGCGGATCGCCCCGAGGTCCACGAGTTGGTCGAGGAAATGCGCGGGATTCTCGATGATTTTGGCGATCGGGTGCTCATCGGAGAAATTTATCTGCCGGTCCAGCGCCTAATGCAGTACTACGGGCCGAACCTCCAAGGCGCCAATCTGCCTTTCAACTTCCAGCTTCTGCAATGCGCCTGGACCGCCGAGGATCTGGCGCGCACGATTGGCGATTACGTGTCCGCGCTCCCGCCGGGCGCGTGGCCGAACTGGGTGCTCGGGAATCATGACCAGCCACGGATCGCATCCAGAATCGGCCTCAGAAAAGCTCGTGCCGCTGCGCTGCTGCTGTTCGCACTTCCCGGGACGCTGACGGTTTATTACGGAGAAGAGCTGGGCATGCAGAATGTACCCATTCCACCCGACGAGGTGCAGGATCCGGCCGAGAAAAGGCAACCGGGCATTGGGATGGGCCGCGATCCGGAGCGAACGCCGATGCCCTGGGATGGTTCGCTCTCATCGGGATTTTCAACCGGGCGACCGTGGCTACCGATCGGCGATGCCAACCAGGCCCTGAACGTGCAATC
>DASZYN010000766.1:0-7324 GCA_035545435.1 Acidobacteriaceae bacterium
GGGCCAGGCGGGTCAGGCGAACTACGCCGCCAGCAAGGCGGGGTTGATCGGACTGACCAAATCGCTGGCGCGGGAGCTGGCTTCGCGCAACATCACCGCCAACGCCATTGCTCCCGGCTACATCGAAACCGCTATGACCGCCGTTCTGGACGAGAAGCAGCGCGAATCGATGCTGGCGCACATTCCGCTGGGGCGAGCGGGCACCGATGCGGATATCGCGAACGCGGTTCGCTTTCTTGCCTCCGATGACGCGGCCTACATTACCGGCCATGTTCTGGATGTCAACGGCGGCATGTACATGGGCTGATGCAAGAATGAAACATCGAAAGCCGGGCCCGAGCTTCGACGACCACAATCTGCCATGAAGATTTTGACCGCAGACGAAATGCGCAATGTCGACCGCCTCACGACCGAGCGGTACGGGGTCGCATCCCTCGACCTGATGCACGAGGCCGGATCGGCGGTTGCGCGTTTCGTCATGCGCGAATTCAGGGAGTCTCGCCACATCGCTGTTTTGTGCGGCAAAGGCAACAATGGCGGCGATGGATTTGTGGCCGCGCGCGAGTTGGACGCCGCCGGACGCAAGGTCCGGATTCTGCTGCTTGGTTTTCCCGCCGATTTGAAAGGTGACGCGAAAGCCGCCTTCGAAGAACTGACTCTGGCCCCGGTGCTGGCGGCGGATGAAGCTGCGCTCGATTCTCCTGATGTGCAATCGCTGCTCGCGTCGGCAGACCTGTTTCTGGACGCTGTTGTCGGCACTGGCTTCAAACCGCCGCTGCGTGATGTCGCAGCCGCATTACGCGACCGCGTGCGCGCTCTCAACACGCCGGTGGTCGCGGTTGACTTGCCGTCAGGGTGGGATGCCGATTCGCGTTCCTTCACGGCCGAGGGTGCGTTTCCTGCCCATGCCGTCGTTACGTTCACCGCACCCAAGCTGGCCCACGTTTCCGGCAACCTTACCGGGAGTTCCACGGGACCGATCGTTGTGGCTCCAATCGGATCGCCGGAGGACGCGATACGATCTGGCACGAATCTCACCTGGGCGGGAGCGTCGAAGAGCATCGCCGAGCAACCGCGAACGCCGGACGCCAACAAGGGACTTTACGGCCATGTACTGGTCGCCGCCGGCGGACGAGGCAAATCCGGCGCGCCCGCCATGGCGTCACTCGCAGCCCTGCGCGCGGGGGCGGGCCTGGTTACAGCTGCGGTGCCGGAATCGATATTGTCGTCCGTTGCGGCAATCGCACCGGAGCTGATGACCCTTCCTCTGCGAGAAGGCCCGCACGGGGAGATTGACGCGTCAAATCTGGAGCAGCTTCCGCGCATCATCGAACGCGCGACCGTGCTTGCGATGGGCCCCGGCATGGGAACGGACCCCGAGGCTTTTGTGCTGGGGATGATCGAGAAGACGAAGCTGCCGCTCGTCGTCGACGCTGACGCCCTCAACATTCTGGCCAAACGCCCGGACAAGATCGACGGCAGCAAACGCACCGTGGTTCTCACGCCCCATCCCGGGGAGATGGCGCGCCTGGCCGGCATCAGCACGAAAGAAGTGCAGGCCAGCCGTGAACCGCTGGCGAGGGAGTTCGCGACGCGCCACAATGTGACAGTGGTGTTAAAAGGCTGGCGCACGCTGATCGCGCATCCCGACGGACGGATCGCCATCAACACCACCGGAAATCCGGGGATGGCCAAAGGCGGCAGCGGGGACATCCTGACCGGCATCATCGCGGCCCTGCTGGCGCAGCATCCCGATCATCCGGCCGAGGCGGTGGAGGCCGCGGTTTATCTTCACGGTCTTGCAGCCGACTTCGCCCTGCGGGAGCAGGACGAGCACACGCTGCTGGCGACCGACACAATTGATCATCTTTTTCGCGCTTTTCTCTTTCGCTCGCGGGACGAAGCGGGATATGTTTGGTTGGAGGGACTTCCTTCCTCCGCGGCGAGGGCGTGATGACACAGACTGCTGATCTGAAGGTGCATCAGTTCGAGAGCCACAGCGGCAAGGAGACCATCGAGATCGGTCATCGTATTGCCGCATTGCTGACACCGCCGAAGTTTCTCATCCTGCGTGGGGATCTGGGCGCGGGCAAAACGACACTGGTGAAAGGTATCGCCGAAGCGCTGGATGCCGCGGAGCCGGATGAGGTGACCAGCCCGACCTTCACGCTGATCCACGAATATGAAGGCACTCGGTCGACAAACGGCCACAAGGAGCCGGTGATCCTTTACCACCTCGATCTGTATCGGATCCAGAATGAGCGGCAGCTTGATTCGCTGGGACTGGACGACCTGAGCAGTCCGGACAGCATGGTTCTGGTGGAGTGGGGAGAGAAATTTCCCAGCGTTGTGAAACGCAGCCAGGGCGAAATCGAGATGCGCACGACGCGTGGAGACTCCCGGAGTATCACGCTGACGCTGCGCGACTGAAACACGCCCTCCGGGCTCGCGACAATTCACTTAGAAGTGATGGACCTTTTCCGGGGGCACGACTTCGGTCGGGCGCGATGCCTCGCGCTCCAGGGACCGGCTCACCAGGTCGCGTGATCCCAGTCCCACCGCGAGAGAAAGAGCCAGTACGATTCCGCCGAAGAGGATGCCGAATCCCAGCTCAACGATCTCGCCTCCCAGAGCCAGGTGGTCGAGCACCATGGCGCCGGTCAGGACCAGGATCAGCCACCTCACGCCCATACTCAGCAGCCGGGCAAAGCTCAGGTTGAGATTGACACCTGTGATGAGCACGCTGCGCGAGACGAAGCGCGCCAGGACATTCCCAGCCAGCAGCAGGATTGCCGCTCCCACCACGCGAGGAACATAGGCCAGCATCCACCCGGAGATGGTGTGCTCCTCGGTGCCCAGTGCAGACACGCCAACGACCACGCCGGCGATGACGAAGCACCAGAAAACGACCCGGCCAATGAGCAGGGAGGGTGTGGCGCGCGGACTGAACTCGGCCATGGCATTGGCGCCGCGGCCGATGCGCTCATCGAAGCGCAGCCCGGAGAGGATGCGGATGACGATCCACGAAACGAGCCATCCGAGGAGGAGGAAGAACAGGAAGGCAACGATGAAGGCAAGAATGCCAGGGAGCAGCGTGGCGATTTTGTTCATCACCAGCCCCATCGACGAGTGAAGCGACTGTTCCACCTGTTGCCACATATTCATTTCTCCTTTCGATCGCCGCCTGTAGAAACAGAGACTCAGGGATGGAAGCGATCGGGCCATCTCCACCGTGAGAGCAGATACGGCTTCTTTTCCTCCCACACGCGAGCCAGCTGCTCCAGCCTTTGCTCCGCAGCGGCATGATTCAGGCTGGAAACCTCGCGAACGTAAGAGGCGGCCCAGCCGAGATAGATCGGCGTCAGCGCGCCCAGCAGGTGCCCACGGCTGATCGTGCGCAGACGCCAGGCGAGCCCAAAATCGTACACGATGCTGGCCCAAAGCGCGTCCGGCATCTGAAACTGATCCGGTGCGAGCCGCGCGAGCCGGCGCAGTTCCAGCAGACTGTTCGGCGGCAGAATGAGGCGCCACACTTCATCGAGGTTTCTCGATCCGAGCTGGAATGTATCCAGCATGGGTTGAGGATCGACCGGCTGGCCGTCGGGCAGATCTTCGCCCCCGCTGCCCCAGATTGGCGTCGGCAGAGATCCGCGAACCCGCTGCCAGTGCGAAGCACACAGGTCCATCTCCTGAAAGAGCGAGCCAGCCAGTTGGCCCAGCACCGCGCTCAACTCCAGCCCGGCGGTCGCTGGCTTATGGTGGACGTCGATATGGACCTGTCCGACGGCCAACTGAGCATGCTGGGTCGAAGCTACCGTCACGGGCCAGAGTAATCCGTTGCCTCCCCTCTCTGCCGGGGTGTCCCGAGAGAGCGAAGCGCACAAGGCTCCCGAAACCGCGAAATCGAAAACCAGGGGGAAGCGGACTCGGCGTCCATAGAGAGCACGACTGAGGGGTGCGAGCACACCGCTGTTGATGAGGCCGTCGTACTTGGCGGTGGGATAAATCGGCATGACGAGGCCACATTGGCGTTCGAGGATGCCATAGGCAAGCAGCTGGATGGCGCGAGCGTCGAGCGCTGCGAGATCCGACCCCAGCACGATGCAGACCCTCGCATTCAGTGAGGCGGCCAGGCCCAGCACGGCACGCTGATTCGCCGAGACGCCCGCCCAGAACTCGGCGGGCGGTGGAGGCGGAAACGGCAGCAGCGTCAGCGGGGCATTCTCCGCGGAGGCAGGGCGGGAGTTTTCCGGCATCCTCCCGGGCCATGCGAAGACGAAGCGAAGCGAGGAGACGGCAGAGCCCATTTCCTGCAGGATTCGCTCCGCCCGCGGAACCAGCTCTTCCGGTGAAACGGCGCCGGCGATTCCAACGACCACATCGGCCGAGCCGATCCGCTCGACCTGCTGTTTCGTCTCCTCGGTTAATTCAACAGCTGCCATTCAGGGCGATCCTTATGTCACAGCGGCAGTGACAAAATACCGTGGAGCGGAATGCGAATCCACGTCGGGCGGTTGTTCAGTTCGTATACCAGTTCGTACAGCGCTTTATCGAGCATATAGATTTGCAGCAGCGCCTCGAAATCCTTTTCGCCGGCAGGAACAACAGGAGAGCCGGCCACCGTTGAGCGCCAGGCGCGCAGAAATTCGCTGGAGACCGAATGCTCCCAGAGCCGCGCCCATGACTCCAGCTGCGCGAAGTCTTCAGGCCGGCGGGTGGTGTAGCGAGTGAGAGCAGAAAAAGCTGCATAGCTGAAGGAACGCAGCATCCCGGCCACGTCTTTAAGAGGCGATTGCTTCGCGCGCCGTTCGGCAAGCGGGCGCGCGGGCTCTCCTTCAAAATCCAGAATGACGAAGTCGCCTTTGGAACGAAGGACCTGGCCGAGATGGTAGTCGCCATGAATTCGGGTCCATTGTCCGACCGCGAGCGCAGGCAGGGACCGGAACTTCGTCAGCAATACACCGCGGCGGCTGAGGGCGAGGCCCGCCTGTTCGATCGTGTCTTCCGGCAACCGGGAGAGATGCGTCTTGAGCAGATCGAAGGCGTGTGCGCCGTGACCCGCGAGGTGATCCCGGAGATCTTCAAGTTCGCGTGCTTCGGGATTGTGCGGAGAAAATGCCGCATCATGGCCCGAGGCCAGGGCCAGATGCATCTCCGCGGTGCGCCGGCCCAGTACCGCCGCCGCATCAAGATAAAAGCCGGCATGGTGACGGGCATCAGGATGCGGATCGGAGGATTCCGGGCCGACCGCCGGGGAGACCGGAGTTCTTAAAGAAGCCGTGCTTTCGTAATAACGATCGAGTTCGTCCAGGGTCCACTGCCAGCCATCGCCTTCGTTCTGGACCAGGCCCTGCAGCAGCACGACGGTTGACGGCTCTTCCTCGTTCGGCCGCCGCACTTCCAGAGATCCGCCGAACGGCGGGATATTCGCGAATTTCGCCTCTTCGGTAAGGAATCGACCGATTTCGACGTCGGGATTGCGGCCCGGCTGCTGGCGCCGGAAGAGCTTCATGATCAGCCGATCATCAAAAATCGCAGAGGTATTACTCTGTTCGGCGCTGCTCAGGCGCACAGGGAGCGGCTCGGCGCCACGCAATCCAGCGAGTACGGATCCCGGCAGGCCCACGAGCGTGCCATTGCGCGTGTGCAGTTCTGCGCCGCCGGCGACAATATCGAGCAGAGCCTCGGGGGCATTCGCCACCATACCTTCATGCAGGACCCCGCTGCGGGTTGCCGAACCCACACTGGCCACAATCGACTGCGGCGTCGACTCCTGCAACGTTCTGGCGTCGTCTCCGAAGCTGAGCGCCATGCACAAGAGCCAGCTGTCCGGCTCCCCTTCGACATAGTCGACGCAAATCCACACCAGCGCCGAACGGTGGTCGTTGAACTGTAGCGAGTCAACAATGCGGGCGCGGACGATCGTCCTCGATTTGCTTCCGAACCAGCGTTGTTTCTGGAGCCAGGGCGGCAGCATCGCTTCCAGCCGCCGCACACCATCACCGGACAGGATGCCTTGCCAGTCGCGTTCATGCTCGACATAGAAACTCTGTTCGTCGCCGACCGCGGATGCGCTTTCGGCGGAAGCCATCGACGGCTGAATCTCCAGCCACAGAAATCCGTACGGGCCCAGCGTGAGGGAGTAGGGCGTTTTGGTAATGGTCGGGAACTCGACGTAGCCCAGCATCTCAACCGGCGTCATGCCCTCCATGCCGGACAGATCCAGCTGCACGGGCTGTGCGAAACGCGACAGGTTCGCGACGCAGAGCACCATCTCGCCGTCGTACTGACGAATGTAGGCGAGAATTTTGCGGTTCGACGCATCAAGAAAGCGCAGCGACCCGCGCCCGAAGACCTGGAACAACTTGCGCAGCGCGATCATGTTGCGCATCCAGTTCAGCAACGACGATGGATCGTTCTGCTGCGCCTCGACATTGATGGCTTCGTAGCCCCAGACCGGATCCATAATGACCGGGCTGTAGAGCTTCGCGGGGTTCGCGCGCGAGAAGCCGGCGTTGCGATCGGGCGACCATTGCATCGGTGTGCGCACACCATTGCGGTCGCCGAGATAGATGTTGTCGCCCATGCCGATCTCGTCGCCGTAGTACAGGATGGGCGTACCGGGGAAGGAGAAGAGGATGCTGTTGAGGAGTTCGATACGACGCCGGTTATTGTCGAGCAGCGGAGCCAGGCGGCGCCGGATGCCGATGTTGATTCGCATCCGCGGATCGGCGCTGTAAGCCAGGTACATGTAATCGCGCTCGTCGTCGCTGACCATTTCCAGCGTCAGCTCGTCGTGATTGCGCAGGAACAGCCCCCACTGGCAGTTATCCGGAATGGCCGGGGTCTGGGCCATGATGTCCGTGATGGGCAGCCGATCCTCCTGACGCAGCGCCATGTAGATGCGCGGCATCAAGGGGAAGTGGAAGGCCATGTGGCACTCGTCGCCATCGCCGAAGTACGGCCGCACGTCCGTGGGCCACTGATTGGCTTCGGCGAGCACCATGCGTCCCGCATAGCTTTCGTCGATTGCGGCACGAATGGCCTTGATCACCGCATGGGTTTCGGGGAGGTTCTCACAGTTGGTGCCGTCCCGCTCGACAAGATAGGGAATCGCGTCGATGCGCAGCCCGTCGACTCCCATGTCGAGCCAGAAGCGCATCACGCTCAGGACTTCGTTCAGAACTTCGGGGTTGTCGTAGTTCAGGTCAGGCTGGTGCGAGAAGAAGCGATGCCAATAGTAAGCCTGCGCGACAGGATCCCAGGTCCAGTTCGACTTCTCGGTATCGGTAAAGATGATGCGCGCATCCTGATACTTCTGATC
>DASZYN010000767.1:0-3592 GCA_035545435.1 Acidobacteriaceae bacterium
GCGCGTCGCGGGCGGGACACGCTGCGGTTTGGGCCCATGAAGCCGGTAGGTCTGCGCGATCCGCGGACGGGGAAGACGCCGTGGGCGGTGGTGCAGTTGCGGGTGGAGAACCTGCGCGCAGATTCGTACAACCTGGTGGGCTTCCAGAACCACATGAAGTTTGGCGACCAGGCACGGGTCTTCCGGATGATTCCGGGGCTGGAGCAGGCGAAGTTTTTGCGGTACGGGCAGATTCACCGGAACACCTACATCAACTCGCCGACGGTGTTGACGCGTACGCTGCATCTGCGCGAGTATCCGCGGATCTTCTTTGCCGGGCAGATATCGGGAGTGGAAGGGTACACGGAGTCGATCGCGACAGGAATGCTGGCGGGTATCTATGCAGCCGCGATGGCTCGGGGTGAGAGGCCGGAGCCGGTGCCGCGCGGAACGGCATTAGGGTCGCTCGTGCGCTATATCACGGAGGCGGACGCGAAGCGATTCCAGCCTGCGAATATTACGTTTGACTTGCTGGAACCTCTGGACGAAGCGACGCGCAGGAAGGTGCGGGACAAGCGGGAGCGGCACCGGATGGTGTGTGAGCGCGCGCTGGAGGCGATGGAAGCATGGCTGCGACCTGCTTCCGTCGCAGGGAACAGGGAGTAGGCAATAGAGGGCCAGATCAATGACCAATTACCCGCTTACTGTGGAGGAAATGGTTTTATGGCTTCGTTCCAAAGCGACCGTTTCGGAGGCTCGTGGCGTGATCCTTGCCGAAGTCCGCGAGGGGCGGGGTACCGATAAGCCTTCGGCGTACGCGGACTTCGATACCGAAGTCGGGATTGGGCGGATCAGCGTGTGGGTATCCGGTGAAGTCGATTTTGAGGTGCTTCGGCGATCGGATGCCAGGATGGTCTATTTCGGTCACGTGACGACCTCCACGCTGACCGGCAGCGCTCTTGATCGAGCCCTCGATGCGTTCCTGACGACGATGACCAATCCCAAAGATGACCTGCTAACCTTAAATGAGCTATGAAATTTGGTGTGCTGGTGTTTCCGGGATCGAATTGCGACCACGATACTTACAACGTGGTGGCCGAGATTGCGCATCAGCCGGTGACGTTTTTGTGGCACGACTCACCGAGCCTGGAAAACTGCGACGCCATTCTGGTCCCGGGGGGATTTGCCTACGGGGATTATCTGCGGACCGGGGCGATTGCGCGGTTCTCGCCGGTGATGCAGTCGGTGAAAAAATTTGCCGACGATGGCGGGCTCGTGCTGGGAATTTGCAACGGATTCCAGATCCTGTGCGAGGCAGGATTGCTGCCAGGCGCGCTGATGCGGAATGCGGGGCTGCGCTATATCTGCAAGCAGGTGTATCTGCGGACGGAGACGACGGAAACGCCGTTTACGCAGACGCTGACGAAGGGGCAGGTGCTGAAGATTCCCATCGGGCACATGGAGGGGAATTATTTCTGCGATGAGGCGACGCTGGCGGCATTGAAGAGCCAGGACCGAATCGTCTTCCGCTATTCGACGCCGGAAGGGGCGATCACGCCGGAGGCGAATCCGAACGGGTCGCTTGAAAACATTGCGGGAATCCTGAACGAGGGGCGGAACGTACTGGGCATGATGCCGCATCCGGACCGTTCGAGCGAATCTATTTTGGGATCGTCGGACGGTTTAAAGATTTTCGACTCCCTGGTGGGAGCCCTGGCAAGATCGGCATGATCGACATTCATCACCACCTGCTGTTCGGGACCGACGACGGGCCGAAGGATATCGACAGTTCCGTGGCGCAGGCCAGGGCGGCGGCGGCGGACGGGATCACGCACATCGCGTGCACTCCGCATGCGAACGACACGTGGGACTTCAGTCCGGAGCGGAATCACGAAAAGCTGGACGCAATTCGCGAGCGGGTGGGAGACGCGGTGACGCTGGGGCTGGGCTGCGACTTTCATCTTTCCTACGACAATATCGAGGACGCTCTGAAGCACCCGACGAAGTTCACGATCAACGATGGCAAGTATCTGCTGGTGGAATTTGCGGAGTTCATGATCCCGCAGAGCATCGGCGATACGTTCTACGAGTTTTCGGTGAAAGGGATGCGGCCCATCATTACGCACCCGGAGCGGAATCCGATTCTGCAGAAGGACCACGCGCGCATGGCGCCGTGGATTCGCACGGGATGTCTGGTGCAGATCACGGCGTCGTCATTGCACGGGCGCTTCGGCAAGCGCGCGCAAAGTCTGGCCTGGGAGTTGCTGGAAAAGAACTGGGTGCACTTCATCGCGACGGATGCTCACAATCTCGAGGGACGGCCGCCCTCGATGCGGCCCGCTTATGAAGCGGTCGCCAAGCGATATGGCGAGGGAACGGCGGAACGGCTGTGCGTGAAGAATCCGCGATCGGCATTCGAGAATCAGCCGATGGGACCGCAGCCGGAGCCCGAGGGTATTTACGTCTATGAAGACGAAGTGAAGCGGCCGGGACTGATGGGACGCTTGTTCGGCAAATAGCATTCCGTCGCGGCGATTTGCTTCCTGCGCCAACTTTCGATTCTTTCCGACAATCTGTCGTAACCCTGCTGAGCCATGCCGAGCGCGCCGACCGCATCTGTGGTCATCCCTGCGTGAATTTTTCCGTCGCGAGCGGCCAAATTACCAAAGATGCCGTTGACTTTGCTTCTTTGGTGCCGCACATTGAGGTCGCGCTTCTCAACAAAAGTCCAGAAAGTCGAGACCTCCCTCATGAGGAAGCTGTCGGTTCTTTTCGCTCTTGCTGCTCTGCCGATCTCGGTTTCATTCGCGAACGCCCAAATTTCCACGGCGGTGCCACGTCAGCCGGCCGCTGTTCCGGGCGGTTATTTCTCCTCTCTCAACTCGACGCCGCAGCACCGGGCCGAGAACCGGCTGTCGGCGGCGGCGAATGTTGCGACGCAGGCGCAGGGGCAGAATGTGGTGTCGGTGCCAACGTTCAGCAGCTCGTTCACCAGCGATGGCGACAGCTATGCGTACACCATGGTGGGACAGAACCCGGCACTGCGGCGGACCACAAGCGTGCCGACAGCCTACGTTCCCTTGTCGTTCTACTTCGACGAGTTTGTGGACCAGAACGGCAACAACATCACGATCGACGCGACCACGATTACGCGTGAGGTCAAGAATTCGCCGCTGTTCGACGATGCGGAATACGCCACCGGCAACACGCAGTTTGTGGATGCCCAAATGCGTGCGCAGTTCTGGCCGCTGATCAACACGCGGAGAGGCGATAACTACCATGTTCTGCTGGAAAGGCCGCAGACGCTGACGCCGGTAACGATCGAAGTGCCCTTCGGCGCATCGCAGGTGTTTGCAGACGGAAGCGGGAACTACTTTGCGCTGATCGACGTGAATTTCATCGAATCGCAGCTGAGCACGATGCTGCAGCTGGAGCCGGTGGACGTTCGCTCGATCCCGATCTTTCTAACGCGCAATGCAGTCTACGGCGACTTTTCGATGGGGCAGCCGGTGGACTGCTGTGTGGGCGGATTCCACACGGCGTACGTAGCGCGGCAGACAGCGAACCGGATCTTTGTGCAGACGGTGGTCTTTGCGACATCGCTCGATTCCGC
>DASZYN010000768.1:0-1688 GCA_035545435.1 Acidobacteriaceae bacterium
ACTCAAGGAAAAGCTGCTGGCGGCACACCGCGCCGGCATCTTCGAAGCGATCCTCCCGGAAGACAATCGCAAGGACCTTCCGGATATTCCCGACAACCTCAGGACCGCCATGAAGCTGAACTTTGTGGATTCGATGGACGAGGTCCTGAAGATCGCGCTGGAGGCGCCGCTGCCCGAACTGAAGGAAGAGACGCCTGAGGTTCTGGAGTCGGGCGTTCTGAACACTGTCCCGCCGCCGGAGCAGAGACCACATCAGTAGCCCGCTTAGCATTAGTCGTCAGAATCGGGAAGGCAGGTTCGGAATCGAGCCTGCCTTTTGCTCTTGCTCATGAATCGGCTCTGACGATTTTCCCGTTCTCAACAGAAAGGGTGGCGGCAACGCCCCTGCCCACCCAGTGGGTAAGATCGAAACTGTCCCCACTGGGAACAGCTCTCCTGCTGACGGATCGAATCCTGAGGGTCTTCCCCGACTCGCACTGCTGCGGCTTACCAGAGGCCTCGTAGAAATCCGCCTCCCCATCCTTCTTCCCCACCACCTGAGCGTGGCCGTCGGGATCCACCAGCACTGCGTTGCGCTCGTCAACGCCGATGGCGCGAATGGTTTTCGTCTTGCCGGATTCAAGAATTCGCGCCATGAAGACCAACAGACGCCCCTCCCGCTTGCGCGTATCGAAGTGCGTATCGGTGATGATGCCGCGCAGGATCGGGATACCGAGCAGATCCGGCGCAATCACAACCTGGCGATAGAAGGGATCTGCCAGCGCCTCTTCGGAGCTGAGATCCTTGTCGTCGGGCTTGTCGTTTTGCGCCGAGTAGATGTACTGGCCAAGGACCGCGAGCCCCGCACTCGTGCCCCCAATCGGAACACCGCGCTTCACCGCACGGCGCAACCCCTCTTCTACCGGCGTTCCGGCCCAGAAATTGATATAGCGCCCCTGATCGCCGCCGGCGATAAAGATCGCCTCTGCATCCGCGATGGTCTTCGTCACAAAAGGATCATCCGATGACACGCGGTCGGGAAGAATGAGTGTCGCGACGGAGTTGAGGTGACAGAGCCCCTGAACGTAGGGGTTGTAGTCGTCATCGCCACGTGCGCGCAGGATCAGGAAGTCGCCTCCATCGGCTCGGTCGCAGAGCCAGCGAAAAGCCTCATCCAGGTCCGTGCCCCCTCCCATCAGGGCGTATCCCGCACGCGGATGAACTTCGATGTCTTGTGGCGCGCCTACGCGGATGTATCGCCAGGTGTGAACCGGAGAGGTTTGGGCGCCGCTGCCGAGCGCTGAAGCCAGCAGCACCAGTATCGTGGCGATCCTCATAGTTTTGCCAGCGCCTGATCGAGGTCACCGAGAATATCCGCCTCGTCTTCAATGCCCACCGAAATCCGCACCAGGCCCTCCGTGATCCCAAGGCGCTTCTGTTCCTCAGCCGGGACGGAGGCATGCGTCGTGGTCGCCGAATGCGAAATCAGCGATTCGACGCCGCCGAGCGACTCGCCGTTCGTGATGACGCGAACCGATCGCAGCAGCTTGTCCGCGTTGGCACGCGACCCGACCTCAAAGGCGATCATGGATCCGAACCCGGACATCTGCCTCTTCGCCAGCTCATGCTGGGGGTGCGACGTCAACCCGGGATAGAGAACATTGCTCACCTTCGGATGCTTCGAAAGATATTCGGCGACAGCGCGCCCG
>DASZYN010000769.1:0-2411 GCA_035545435.1 Acidobacteriaceae bacterium
GGCTAGACCCATTTTCCGCACCCTCTTGGCTGATGCTCCCTGTCCTCGCGTTGGCTTGCTGCGTCAGCCCAGTGGCAGCGGAGCTAATGCCCGAGCCAACAGTTGCGCCGGCGTTGGGAAGCGTAGCTGACGCAACACCCGCGACTGTTCCGATGACAGACGCGTCGCATGAACCACCCGGCCCATTACCGTCTGCCGCTCGATCAACCCGTAGCTGCGGAACAGACGCAACAGCGATTCGCTCGTGCGATGCCGCTCCGACCGATCGGCATCAGCCGCTACACTTTGCCGATACAGCCGCTCCAACAGCTGGTAGGCCGTCAACGCCACCTGCATCAGGCATACCAACGCCTCCACGCGACGCGGCGACTTGAGGAACACCGGGCGAACCGCCAGCGGCGTCTTCCACTGGTGGTGACACAACTCGACGTAGTTCTGCTGCTTGAACTGGCCAAACAGCAGGTCGCCACTCTGTTGCAAGGGAGCCGTCGTCAGCAACGCCGCCAGGCCGTCATAACGAGCCGCCGCCACAGCCGCCGCCTCATCGAAGCCATACGTGAAGCGGTAGCGGGGTCGGCAGCAACCTCGGGCCGGCGGCGGCAACAGTGCCTGCTCTTCGGCCGTCAGGGGACGCATCTCCCAATGGAAGAAGCGGGCCGCCGCCCGCTTGCCGAATAGCCGGGCCACCCGCCCGGAAATGGATGCGGGAGTGGTCTGCGGGTGACCACGCGCCACCGTAGCTGCGATCGCTTCCAGTCCCTGTCGTAAGCGAACAATGTCGCGTTCGCGGGTCTGCCGGCAGATGTCCTCGTCGGCGCTGCTG
The DNA here is from genome assembly GCA_035545435.1 of Acidobacteriaceae bacterium. GTDB lineage: Bacteria > Acidobacteriota > Terriglobia > Terriglobales > Acidobacteriaceae > Palsa-343. The sequence continues at coordinate 824 of DASZYN010000769.1, forward strand.
TAGACGAACAGGACGCGGCAAGCAATCGCTTCCCCGCTCTGAGGATCGGCCAGCGAATGCCGAAGTACCGCCAGGTTGTAATACTCCTGCGGCAACGACGAGTTGGTCTGACGCCGCCGTTGCTGCTCCAGCGACAGGTAGCTGGCCCGCTGCCAGTCGAGCCGGTCCGCCTGGCGGTCATACACGTCTTGATAATCCTCCCAGGGGACCGAGCACAGCACCGGGCAGCCGTGGCGATGGAGGCGGGCGACGTGCTCGGCGGAGAAGGTGCCTCGGTCGGAGACCAGCAACGTCCCCGGCCGCAAGAGCCCCTCGGCAAGCAACCAGTCGCACTGCCAGCGGATGGCGGTGTGGCCGTTGGCGTTGCCGTCCAGGCACTGACTCACCAGCGGGACGGCACCCAGCTCATCGACCACGCAGGTGACGCCGACCTGGATGAGCTTGGCGTCATCGCCGTAGCCGTGCGTGATGTGAGCGGGCTGCATGTCGGCGGCCGTCGCTCCCGGTCGGGGGACGGCGAGCGGCCGTGGTTGCGACGACTCGTAAGCTCCGGCGAAGCACAGATGCGTGGGGTCGAAGTGGAGGCGTTCGCGTGGCAGGTCGGCCAGGTGGAGGGCCTGAGCGGCGACCGAGGTCAGGATGGAATGGCGTTGCGTGAAGAAGGCGTCGAGGGCTCGACCGAGGCGGTCGTCATTGAGGGCATCGGCGGGGATGTCCCAGAGGAGGTCGGCTCCGGTATCGCCGGCCCAGGCGGGGACGTTGAGCAGGGCGGTGGGCCGGCAGAGTCGGGCGGCGAGCAGGAGGCTGAGGACCTGGCCGTGGGGGAAGGCCAGTTGCGGGTCCGGGGGTAGGTGTCGGTCGATGATGGCGGCGACATCGAGCCGCTGCAGGAGCGGTGCGATGAGGGCCAGGGGTCCGAGGTGACGGGTGTCGTCGGCAAGGGTAGGTCCGTGCCAGGCTTGTGCCATGACGCCTCCTGGGAAGATGGGGTAGCCGAACAGCCAGGGGGTCGATGCACAGTGGCACAGGAATAATAGCAACAGGGTCAAGAGTCCGGGGATAGCGAGAAAAATCGTGCGCGCTGACAATTCGACCAGCGGTCGGCGCATAGAATCGGAAGGCGAGCGGACGCGGAAGTCCGCACCCTACCAGAATCAGGGGACCATCATCCAAGAGGGTGCGGAAAATGGGGCTAGAGCGGCATGGCGATGGGCGGCTGCACGCCCTCATCGCGGACATGAAAAGCACGACCGAAGCGAAGGTCGAACACCGCCTCCAGATCGCGTTCTATCACTTGATGCTCGACCGCATACTGGGGGATGCCGGGATTACTGGCACGACAATCCAGACAGGTATCCTCTTTAAGCCGCCCGCCGATCCTACCCCGGAGGAGGCGGTCGAGGTTATCCCGCCACTTCGGGAAGCTGCGGACAAATGGTTCGGCCTCAAGGACGTGCTGCTGGAGGTTGTGGATGACCCCGAAGCGTACCTCCGCTCCGTCCGCGACCTTGTGACTGGTCCCGAATCGACGGCCCTCCGTGTGGGCCAGGCCGCGTTCACGGACGTGCCCTTCTGCCTGTCCTTCAAG
>DASZYN010000770.1:0-6223 GCA_035545435.1 Acidobacteriaceae bacterium
TCCACGCGGTTACGCCCTGTCCAATGACGGCAATTCCCAGACGGCGGAGCGGCGGCGCTTCGGGGTGAGTAGCGGCATCGATCCGGACGCTGTACTCGTTCGCCGCAGTCCGAAAAGAATCGAGTTGATGACTGCTCCAGAGCCAGGCGGACTGCCGCTCCAGAAACTGTTCCGGATGATTGATCCAGTCGAACTCGGCGAGATCGGTCGAGAGGGATATGGCCGCGAAACCCTTCACAGACTGGGAGAGCTCCGGCTGGCTCATGGCGGCAAGAGCGGATAATTGCTTCTCGATGGTCGAGCGTTCCGCCGGAAACAAGTAATCGTACTGGATGACTTCGCGCAGCAGGCTGGGCAGGAGAGCGAGCGGAAGCTGCCGCAGTGTTTCCAGATGAGCGACGACGAGGGAACGGCCCTGCGGCGGGTAAGCAGCGAAATTTTCGGCGTTCACGTCGCGGGGATGCATGATCAAATCAGCTCCCGGACCGGTTTGCCCTGGCTCTGCGCTGGCGAGAAGCCGAGGATGGCGCCGAGGCTGGGGACCAAATCGATCGACTGCAGCGGGTCGTCGTAGATCACGCCGGGACGGACACCGGCACCCAACGCCATCATCCAGGTCGTGCGGCTGGCTGCATCGCCGGTGCGGTGGTGCTGGAAGCCATTGCCGCCGGCTTCGTAATCGGCGTCGCGTCCGAAATCCGGCAGGATGAACAGGGTAGTGTTGCCGGCGTATTCGGGATTGTCCTGCACGGCGCGCCACATCTGGGCGCAAAGACGGTCGGTGCGGCGGATGCCATCTATATATAAGGAGTAAGCCCCGGAATGGGCGACGTCGATGTCGTGCAGGGTGATCCAGAGCAGGCTCGGCGATTCCTGCTGCATGAGGCGGATGGCGATGTAGATCGACAGCTCATCCGGACTGGAGAGCGTACGAGCATGCGCAGTAAAATCTCCAACGCTGAGGCGCAGGATGCGGTCTAGCTGCTGGAGCTCAAATTCTCCACCGCTGAGATGCGGGGTGTACAGCGGGTTCTCGTAGTTGTCGCGCAGCAGGTGATCGAGGTTCGCGCCGGGGCTCGCGGCTGCCAGCAGGTGCTTGGGAAGGATGACCGTGGCGCCCGCTCCGTACGATCGGCTATCGCTCTCGCCGATGCGGTTGAAGCCGTTGCTGGGGGCGACGACCCAGGTGTCGCTGGCGGGCCGCTTAAGATCGCGGCGGAAATATTCGAATACCGTGGGATGTTCCGGCGGAACGGCAGCGAAGTTATTCAGCGTCTCGTAGACGCCGGTGGCAAGACTGGCGGTGGCGACATAGTGACCGAGGATGCCGCGATTCGTTACGTGCGAGAAGAAGCTGGACTGCGGAATCAGTTCGCTCAGGAGATGCGGAATGTTGTCCTGACCTTCGGGCGCGAAGGTTTCCTGATCGCGCGCTCCGCCGCCGAATGTGATCACGATGACTTTGCGCTTTTTGCGGATGGCTTCCCCGCGCAGAAAAGGGCTGGCTCCCATCAGAGTCGAACCGATCGCGAGACCAGCGGCTTCGCGCAGAAATTCGCGGCGGCTGCGGCTGAGGCCGATGGGAGTCTGCGGCGATGAAATGATGCGGCTCATGTTCAGTCAGGGTGTTGACGGGTTGGGCGCTTTCGCGGAGTAGACAAACTGGCGAACCTCGGTTTTATCGAGCCCGGCAAGATGTTCGGCACGCAATTTCTGATAAACAGCGAGTTCCTTCTGCGCCTGCTCTTTCTTCCCGACGTGCACGTAATCCATGCCGAGCCGATAATGCGCGTCGGAGAGACTGGAATCAAGAGCGAGCGCCCGCTCGTACTGCGGAATGGATTGCTCGTACTGATGCTGATCGGCATAGAAGTCGCCGAGCTGAACATGCGCGTCGGCAAAGGAATCATCGAGCATAATGGATTTCTTCAGCAGCGATTCGACCGTGCTGAGATCTTCCGCGGAACCGCCGGTTCGTTTGACCTTCCAGAGGCTCGTCGCGTAGTAATACTGCGCGCGCGCATTGTTCGGCTGCTCCTCAGCATAGCGGCGAAAGCGTTCGGTGACGGCGGCAGCATTGCCCGGCGAACTGCCGTAGGCTTTGGAGAGAAATAGATAGCAGCGCGGGTCGGAGGGATCGAGATCCGCCGCGCGCAACAGAGCCTTTACGGCGTCGTCGTAACGCGCGCGGGAATAAAGAGCAAGCCCAAGGCCGATGAACAGACGCGGTGAGTTCGGGTAGCGCCGCGTCGCGTCTTCGAAGATGGTGATCGCCGGATCGTACGTGCGATGCAGGAGCATTTCACTGCCCCAGTCGAAGAGATTGCCCTCCGTCGGGTCCAGGTGGGCGGCCGTTTGGTACTCGTTGGCCGCATCGACAAACTTACCCTGCTTCTCGTCGATTTGTGCAAGCAGGTTGTGCAGCTCACCAGTATTTTTCTGTTTTGCCAGATCCACAATGACCTGCCCCGCCTCATTCAACCGCCCCAGCAGGAAGTCGGCCATGGCCAGGTCGTAGCCGTTGTCGTAGGCGTTCGGTCTCGCCCGCCAGGCTCTTGCCAGCATCGGCTGTGCTTTCGCCAGCTGGCCGGCTCTTACATACAGCTCGCCGAGGTTGTGGTTCGCGTCGTAGTTGCCGGGCTCCAACTGCAGCGCCTTATGGAACTGCTCGGCGGTCGGGTCTGCCTCGCCCGCTTCCAGCAACATCGCTCCCAGGTTAGTTCGCGCGGCCGCCGAGTCCGGCTTTAACTGGACAGCGATCTCAAGCTGCTCCAGAGCCTTTGCGTTTTCGGACATCGCCGCATAGCTCAGCCCAAGCAGTTCGTGCACTTGAAAGCTTCTGGGCGCGATGGGAAGGACACCTTCCAGCCGATGTGCGGCTTCGGCGAACCGGCCCGCGTCATAATCAGCCTGCGCAGTTCTACAGGCAGCCTCAAGGCCTGGCTTCGACGTAGCCTGAGCGCAGAGAAGCGGAACGCAGGCCGATAACGCAAGCCATACCAACCCCCTGAGCCGAGGCTTCCTGCTCAAAACCTGCCTCCCGGTTCTATCCCCCTGAGCAAAGGTACTCTCAAGAACAAGACCCCGGCAGGGCACCCGTGATGCGTGCCATGCCGGGGTGATGTCCATCTTATATCGGCCTCTCGACCGCCGTGAACCAGCAACTGCTCTCAGGCTCCGTTCACGGGCTTAGTAATACAGCTTCAAAGCAAACTGGATCTGCCGCGGTGGCGTGCGGGTCGATCCGATGGCTCCGAAGGTAGCGTTGGTGTAGTCGCCCGAACCGCCAATCGCCACCACACCGTTTCCGCCGAAGTTCGGCTGATTGAAATTCGGATGGTTGACGATGTTGAAAAACTCCGAGCGGAACTCCACGGAGTAGCGCTCGCGGAACGGGAAGGTCTTGAACACCGAGAAGTCGAGATTATGAATTCCCGGACCCCATGTCTGATCGCGCTTGTAACCAAGGGCTGCAGCACCGGTCAGGGGGACGCAGTTGGGCGCCGAACCCGGAATCGGGCTTAGTGCTCCTGGCGTTCCGCCCAGCAGGCACGCTTGTGTAAAGGCGGCCGGATTTCCGAACCAGAAAGGTCCATGAATCCCGCCCGAGGTCATGACGTGGGCTCCGATCTTCGGATCCCCGGTCACGATGTCATTGCACCCGAGACCTGAAGCAGTGCTGGTATGGCACCCAAACCCAAGCGGCTGCCCGCCCTGCAGAGTCAGGATCCAGTTGGTGGACCAGCCTCCAAGAACCGCGTTGGCGATGCCCCCCTGGTTCATGAACTCTCTACCCTTGCCGAAAGGCAATTGGTAGATACCGCTGAAGTGAATGACGTTTTTGATGTCGAAATCCGACAGCGAGTAGTCGAACTTCGGGCCCAAACCAGGAACAGCATAGGCACGAAGCGTATCGGCGCTGGTGCCGTTCAGTAGATCGCCGGCATCGCTCATGGCCTTCGACCACGTGTAGGTGAACAGGAATGTCAGACCGTGCGAGATCTGCTGCTGGAGCTTGGTCTGCAATCCATGATACGAACTGATGCCGTCGGTAGCCTGATAGCTGCCGCCGCCAAAATCCGGGAACGGATAGCAGCTCAACTTTCCGGGGGCAGTGCCCACCGCGAAGTTTCCGTAGGGACATCCCGTGCCGGTAGTCACATTTGCGGGCAGAATCTGCGACACGTTGTGGTAGCCCACTCCATGCTGCAGATCCGCGTCGTGTGTGTACACATACGACGCCGTCACAGCCATCGAGGGCAGGATCGAATACTCGAGGGTCACGTTAGCGGCGTAGGTGCGCGGAGTCTGGTAGTTGAACTGCAGACCCTGCAGGCCCAGTCCCTTGGCATTGACCAGAGCCGGATCAAAGGCAATGCACGAGAAGCCGGCCTCGACGGATGCGGTGCCGCCTGGACCAGCGGTGGGGCAGCCGGCAAAGGAAGTGTTGTAGCTGACCGGCGCAACCTGCGAAACGATGGACGCATGCGGGTCGGAAGGATCAGCCGTTACGCCGTAGCCGAAGTTGAAAACGAAGGGATAGTTCTCGCCAATGTTGGGTCCGTATCCCTGGTTCTCAAACGAGTTGAAGAACATGCCAAAACCGCCACGCCCGACAAGCTTATTGGTGAACTGGTAAGCCAGGCCAAGACGGGGGGAGAAATTGGCTTTTTGCGTGTGCAGGAGCCCCTGTCCGTACTTGTTCGTTACATCCAGGGTGATGCCATCCGCCGCCAGCAGGTCAACCAGACCGTAGCACCCGGCTCCGAAACAGCTGCCGTTGGTGGACAGGGTTCGATTGTCTTTGCCGCTGGCGGGAACAATGAAGGTCGGATTTCCAAGACCCTCACCAGGGAGTGGGATAGGAACGAAGTTGGCCTGTCCCCCGTTGGTCTCATTGATCGGGCCGAAGTAGTCGTAGCGGACACCGAGATTCAGCGTCAGCTTCGGTGTCATTTTCCAGTCGTCCTGGAAATACGCTGCAAAATACTTCTTTGCGTCGTAAGTCTTGTTGATGTTGGAGGCTGACACGTTATTCGAGCCGCCGGAATAGCTATAACCATTCGGATTCGGATTTCCGGCAATGGTCGCGGGCGCTGCGGTGGGAGGTAACAGGAATTGGGCGAGGCCACCCGTATTCGCTCCCTGACCAGGAATATCGGTGTAGGTGCCACTGTATTCGAAGCGGCCGTGCGAAGTGGCGGGTTGCAGGGTCGAGAACTTCGCGTTCTGGTACTCAATACCCATCTTGAAGCTGTGCTTGCCGTAAATCCGCGTGAAATCGTCCGTGATCTGGAGGGTCGCGGTCGCTTCGTCGGAGGGCAGGTATTGATTGCTTCCCAGAGTTTGCAGGTTGGTGATCACAATGGCCGGCAAGCCGCCATTTTCGGAGACTTGGGGAATGCCCTGGATTCCGTATTGAGCGGGAATCCCCATCTGGTTGCCTACGGGACCGAACCGTGTCGTGTGCAAATGAGCAAAACCGGCACGCACCTGGTTCACAACGTTGGGGGTGAAGACGCGCGTGTATGCCGCGACCATCTGGGCGGATTTCGCGGTCTGGAGCCCTTGCTGGAACGCCCCGCCATCAGCAATCCCCTTAAACGGTCCTGGAATGAACTGGGGGTCGTCGGAGTAGCTGAAGCGGGCAAAAACCTGGTCGCTCGCATCGGGATTGAAGTCTTCGCGCGTGTCGAATTCATTGGAGTGTTCGAACAGGGCAGGGCTGGTCTGATAACTGCCGAGGCCCGCATTCGGCGCTGGGAAGAGCTGCAGGAGTTTCACCGCATTCGGATCAATGCGCGAAGCCGGAAGCATGTTGAGGTCCGGACAGGCCGCGAGTGTGAAGCTTGCGGTTCCCGGTGCGCAGGCCGTGCTGAACGGATCGCGCACGTAGCCGTCCGATCCGGAAGTATTCGTCCGCCCTGACACGGGGTCGACTGCGCCCGCCGCGACAAAGCGGGTAGTCGCCGGATCAAGAATGGTGCCACGTTGAATGCTGCGGCCCAGGATGTCCGTCTTCGCCGCCCCCGCCTGCTGGGTGAGGATGTCCTGGAGGTTCTGGAAATTGCTGGTCTGTTCGGCCACGGTCGGCACAGTGGTATTCGCCGAGTTGCCCTGCACGCGGCGTGTCCCCTGATAGTCGCCGAAGAAGAAGAATTTGTTTCTGAGGATGGGGCCGCCCGCCGTTGCCCCAAACTGGTTAAAACGATATTCGCCCTTC
>DASZYN010000771.1:0-6862 GCA_035545435.1 Acidobacteriaceae bacterium
ATCGCCAGGAACTTCGGCTCGCATGTTGCCACGATGCTGCGGAGTTCGCGCGCGGCTTCAACGTGCGTCATCGCGCCTTCAGTGAGTGAGGTGGAGCCCGGTCAGCCGGCTCTCATCCGGTTCGTCTTTGTCGTCGCTCAGACGCAGGCTGAAGACCTGCATCATGAGGATGCCCGAAAAGCTCACCGCCGCACCGGCCAGGAAATCCGCCAGGGTCGTGGAGCGCAGGCCCCGCGCTATAAACGTTCCCAAAACCGCAGCGAACGTCAAAATCGAGAGGACACGGATCGAAAAGACCGGCTGATGGCGCCAGGTGCTTACAACTTTCCACATCGAGGAGAGGCGTTCCATAGGCCGCAGTTTGTCACGAATGGCGCAGTCCGGCAATCCCGCCTTTACCTCTACCCGTCCCATCGCCGACAATGGGTCGAGAGGTCAACCAAGGTCCTATGCCCCTTTCCGGCGAAGCCATTCGCGTAATGAATCTGGTGGACGACGTGGCGACCACGATGCGCCGCATGCTGGCTCTGATTCCTGCTCTTGCCCCCGACGAGCGCAAGCGCGTCAGCGAGTACCTGAAGGCGTCGGAGCCGAGCGCCGAGCAGGTGCAGGCGGCGCTCGCGCCCCAGAAGTAGAAGTTCGGGGCAGGCCCGTCGATCACAGGCCGCGCGGCCCATTCCGCGCGGGAGCATCCCTATCTGCCGCCAGGTCGCGTTTTCGACCGCGCGGTGGACCTCGGGGCTGTTGCTAGTCTCGCTTTGAGAGACTCCCGCCAGCGCCACTCACGTGACGTCTGGATGAACAGCGGGAGGCTTCCGCTCTCCTCCCTTGGTCGAAACAGCGTCGCGCGCGGTTACAACAGGAGTAACTCCCGCGAGAGAGGTCAGCTTCCGCCAAAAGCGGGAATATTCAGTAGCGGACGCCAACTATTGCCAAATCAACAGAATAGTGACCAAATGGTGAGTAATTCGGGCGTTCTCCCGCCCCCAATGTACAGATTTTGGAAGTGACGGAAGAGGACAGGTGCATCCTTTGGTTACCCTGCCGCACCGCCAATAGCAGCGTGATCAACGGTTTACGACGACGTTTCCATTTTCGGTAACTTTGGTAAAGCAGGTATGAAAAAAATGGTTGACCCCGTTTCAGCCGGAGGGTATTTTCAAAACTGTCAATTGCGACTTCCGGGTCCGCCGTCCTGCTAAAACCCCGGTCGAGCAGATGGAAGTGACTCTCCAGGGAGCGCAAGCCATCCCTCTGCACGATTCGGCCAGTGGCCCGCGAAGTCAAAAGAGACAATCCGCACTTCGCAGCACGTTTTTTTCAGAGAGAGGAAAAAGGTGATCAAAATCCCTGCTTTGTGCGTCTAATCTGGCAGAGCTTCCGGGATCCCCTTCTTCCCAAAACCTGCTTCGGGCCCGACGTGGTTCAGCGGTTTTTCTGTGGTCGTAAGCGGTCGGACAACAAACTAGTTAAAAGCAAGGAGACACATCGTGCGTTCAGAACTCATTTTTGGTGCACTCACTCATGTCAACAATCGCTATCAGCTGTGCCAGCTTGCTTCCAAGGCGACGCGCAAGCTGCATAAGCCGAACACTCGCCTGCAGGACACGATGAACGACGTGCTCGTCCGCTTCCGGGAGACCAGCCCGGCGGCGGCCGCGCCCGTCACTCGCCACGAACCCGTCACCATCGCACAGCATTCGCAGCGTCGCGCCGCCTAGTGCCGGCGTGCGCTGCCTGGGTGCGGCGTGCTCTCTTCCGCTGCGCCCACATCGGTTAACATAACTCCTGAGCCCCGCTCCTCCAATTCCCTTCCCAATTCAAAATCCCTCCTCGAAAGCTCACCGCAGGTGACTGATGACCATCGCAGAACTCAAAGAGAAGAACATTACTGAACTCAGCCGCATCGCGCGGACGCTTGAAATCCCCGGCTCCAGCGGCCTGCGCAAGCAGGACCTGATCTTCAAAATCCTCCAGGCCCAGAGCGAAAAAGAAGGACACATCTTCGCCGAAGGCGTGCTCGAGATCCTGCCCGACGGCTACGGTTTTCTTCGCTCCCCCGATTACAACTACCTTCCCGGCCCCGACGACATTTACGTTTCGCCCTCGCAGATCCGCAAATTCGATCTCAAGACCGGCGACACCATCAGCGGCAACGTCCGCCCGCCGCACGAAGGCGAAAAATACTTTGCGCTGGTCAAGATCGAAGCCATCAACTTCGAATCGCCGGAAGAAACGCGCAACAAGATCCTGTTCGACAACCTGACCCCGCTCTATCCCCAGGAGCGCGTGAAGATGGAGACGGTCCGCGAAAACATCAGCGGTCGCGTGATGGATCTGCTCACGCCCATCGGCAAAGGCCAGCGCGGCCTGATCGTCGCGCCCCCGCGCACCGGCAAGACCATGCTGCTGCAGGCCATCGCCAATTCCGTCACGACCAACCATCCGGAAGTCGTGCTCATCGTGCTGCTCATCGATGAGCGCCCCGAAGAAGTGACCGACATGCAGCGCTCGGTGAAGGGCGAGGTTATCAGCTCGACGTTTGACGAGCCGGCCGCCCGTCACGTGCAGGTCGCGGAAATGGTGATCGAGAAGGCCAAGCGTCTGGTGGAGCACAAGCGCGACGTTGTGATTCTTCTCGACTCGATCACACGTCTGGCGCGCGCCTACAACACCATCGTGCCGCCCTCCGGCAAGGTCCTCTCCGGCGGCGTCGACTCCAACGCTCTGCAGCGCCCGAAGCGGTTCTTCGGCGCCGCCCGCAACATCGAAGAGGGCGGTTCGCTCACCATCATCGCCACCGCGCTGGTCGATACCGGCTCCCGCATGGACGAAGTCATCTTCGAAGAGTTCAAGGGCACCGGCAACATGGAAATCATTCTCGACCGCAAACTGGTCGACAAGCGCGTCTTCCCGGCCATCGACATCCAGCGCTCGGGCACCCGCAAGGAAGAGCTGCTCATCCCCAAGGAAGAACTCCAGCGCATCTGGATTCTGCGCAAGGTGATGAACCCGCTTTCGCCGGTTGAAGCCATGGAGCTGCTCGTCAGCCAGCTGGACAAGAGGCGGAACAATGCGGAATTCCTTGCGAACATGAACCAGTTGTAATGCCCGGCTCCGGCACGGGGACGAATGAAACGTTTGTCCCCGGTCGAGCACCATCCAAAGGCGCGAGTTTTAGACAGGACCACGACTTTGGTCCTGCGCCATTGTCTGACAAAAAGGTGACAAACCCCACAGGCCCTCGCGTTAATCTGAGATGAAAGACCGGAGCCACGCCCCCATGGCGCAAAAGAGCTTTCTTCCCGGAAACGATTCCTTTGCGGCGACAGCCGCGCCCGATGGTCGTTACGGGGCTTTCTTCGACGACGATGGCGAGTCCGCGTATTTCTACGCGCTCGACCTGGACTCCGACGATCTGATCCTGGACGCGGTGCGCGTCTACGACAAAGTCCGCTATCCGCACCGCAAGCGGCATGCGTCGCTCTCGATTGAATGGTCGCCGGACGGACGCCGATGTGCTCTGCTGCTCGATGGAGCGCCCCAGGCTGCCTTCGATTTCGAAGCCCAGCGCGGCTACTCGCATAACGGCCTGCCCGCTCCGATTCGACGGGGCCGCAACAGCTGGCCCCCCTCGGATCACGCCTGGTCCGATGCCGTGGTCGACTGGCTGGACCTGCGCAAATCTGCGTAGCGGCTAATACGCCTGCAGCGCCTCAATGGGCAGCCGGATCTGGAAGCACGTCTCACCCGGCTGCGATTCCACATGAATGTACCCGCGATGCTGCCGCACGATGCGCTGCGCGGTATCGAGGCCAAGCCCCAGACCATCCCCCGGAGCCTTCGTGGTGAAGAACGGCTCGAAGATGCGCGCCTGGATTTCGGCCGGAATGCCCGGCCCGTTGTCCCAGATCTCAACCACAACAAAGTCTCCCGAGACCTGAACGCTGAGCACAATTTTGCCGGCGTCGTGCATCGCGTCCAGCGCATTTTCCAGCAGCGACATCCACACCTGGTTCAGCTCGCTGGCATACGCCGAGATGCGCGGCAGATCCGGCGCATAGCGCCGCTCGATTTCGACTTTTTCCAGACGCGACTGCAGCATCGTCAGGGTGGTCTCGAGCGACTGAGGAAGATCGATTTCCTGAATCGGCGCCTGGTCCATCCACGAGTAGTCCTTGACCGCCCGGATCAGGTCGAAGATGCGGCTCGTCGAGTCGAGCATCGCCTGGGCCATGCGCTCGGTCCGCGCCGTCGACGCAAACTGCGACAGCACCACGTCCAGATGCTGGCCTCCGAGCAACGCCGACAGTTCGTCGAGATTCTGCGTGTTGATCCCCAGCTCGGCCAGGTCGGGCGCAACCTGCCAGGTTTTCTCCACCGCATGCTCGCGCAACCAGCGCTGCAGTTCATCCTCGCGCTGAGCCTGAGTCACAGCATTGACTCCCCGATGCTTCGCCTGCTCTTCCATTCGACAGCGCCACGACCGGATCCCTTGCAAATGGGCTTCGTCGAGACACAGGCTGCCGAGCATGAATTTCTGATGTCCGTAAGTTTTTAATTCTTCAATCAGCCCCGACGCGGCACGCTGCGCCGCGGATGCGGGATTATTGAGTTCGTGCGCCAGGTTTCCGGCCAGCTTGCCCAGTGCGTTCAGCTTTTCCGTCTGCTGTTCCAGCCGCGTCATCTCTCGCACCCGGTCCAGCAAAATGGATACGCATCGTTGCGCCATCGAGGGGATCGCCTCCAGCATCTCTGGAAAAGCGTCTCGATCGATCTGCAGCGCCCACATGTCGGTTGCGGCAAACCCCTGGCCGCCGTGCGTCTTCATCCGCGAGAAGGGAAGCACGCCCGTAATTTGCCCCGCGCGCCCCACGAACAGCGCCAGCCCCCCCTGCGAGCGCCGCACGTGTGCCTCGCCCTTGAGAAGGATCCACATTTTGTCCGCGGGATCGCCCTCGCGAAAAACCATGGTTCCGGCCGAGACGCACACTTCGTCCCCATGCGTGGCCAGCCAGGTCAGTTCGGAGTCAGTCAGCCCCTGCAGCGCGGGCACGCGCTTCAGCGCGTCAAGAATATCCGGCAGAGGCGTCTGCCGCGGCTCTCCAGCGAGAGCAGTGGCAGATACCGGAAGATCGGTCGCAGTCGATGACTCCATATGCCCTCCTGGGGGGAGCCCAAACGCTGGGGCGCGTGGGGTGAGGGGAGAGTTGGTCCCGATAGAACGATGCTAAATGACTGACTCCTGACGCGCGCGTTTTGTGACTAATTCGCGTGCGGCCGGTGGGCCTCGGCCTGCCGCCGCGGCGTCTTATCGATGACCGCGTTCAGCCGGTCCGCATCGACCGGGATCCTCGACCGCAGCATCACGCTCCCATCCTCATCGAGCAATATCACTACAAATTCGGCCGCCGGAATGTGAAATTTCGTGCGCACACCCTTCATCGCCTCCGGGCTCAGGATCGTGTACGGCGAATCCGCGGGCGTGCTCACCTTGTGCCCGTCCGGAACGATGGGGGCGAACAGCACAAAGCGATCCATCATGTCGTCGGCCGCCTCATCCAGCCGCGCCACCTGCCGCTTCAGCCGCGCGTCGTCTCCGTTTGCGCTGAAAACCAGCAAAGGCCGGTAGCAATCTTTCATCGCGTCCAGCGTCTTCGGCACAACAGCGCAGGTCAGCTTCGCCTGAGCGTAACCACTTCCGCTCAGAGTTGCCATGACCACCATCAGGATCAAAGCCCGTTTCATGCTGACCTGCACTGACTGTGCCCTGTGACCTGCGCTTTGTGCTCTGTCTTACGCGTTGACCGTTTCCGCCGCTGCTGCCGCCGGCTGCGGAGCGCCATCTTTCACCACCACCGGATCGAGGAAGGGCATGGCCGCACGCAGTGTCGCGCCCACTTCTTCGACGAGAAGCCCGGCTTCCTTCTTCCGCATTTCGGTGAAGTTCTTGCGCCCCGTCTTGTTCTCTTCGATCCATTTCTTCGCGAAGGTTCCATCCTGGATCTCGGAGAGCAGCTTCTTCATCTCGGCCCGTGTCTGGTCGGTCACAATGCGCGGACCCGCCGTGTAGTCGCCGTACTCCGCCGTATCGGAGATGGAGTAGCGCATGTACGCGAGGCCGCCGCGATACATCAGGTCGACGATCAGCTTCAGCTCATGCAGGCACTCGAAGTAAGCGATCTCCGGCTGATAGCCGGCGGCCACCAGCGTGTCGAACCCGGCCTTGACCAGCGCCGACGTTCCGCCACAAAGCACGGCCTGCTCGCCGAACAGATCCGTCTCGGTCTCCTCGGCGAAGGTCGTCTCCAGCACGCCGCCGCGCGTTCCACCGATGCCCTTTGCATACGACAGCGCCAGCTCCTTCGCCTTGCCCGAGGCATTCTGCTCCACAGCAATAAGGCACGGCACGCCGCCGCCTTCGGTGAACACTTCGCGCACGCGATGCCCAGGGCCCTTCGGCGCCACCATCGACACGTCCACATCGGCAGGAGGCTTGATCTGCCCGAAGCGAATGTTGAACCCGTGCCCGAACATGATCGTCTTGCCCTTCTTCATGTGCTGGGCGATCTCTTTGGCGTAGGTCTCGCCCTGCGAGTGATCTGGCGTGAGGATCATAATCACGTCGGCCCAGGCCGCTGCATCGCTCACCGGCATCACCTGCAGCCCGGCCTTCTTCGCCTTGTCCACGGACTTGCTCGTCGCGGGGAGACCCACGCGTACATCCACGCCGGAATCCTTCAGGTTCAGCGCATGCGCATGTCCCTGCGAGCCGTAACCAATCACGGCAACCTTCTTCTGCTGGATCAGCGACAAATCTGCGTCGCCATCGTGATACGTCTTCGCTGCCATTCTGTCCTCG
>DASZYN010000772.1:0-1523 GCA_035545435.1 Acidobacteriaceae bacterium
AAGGCGCCAGCTATCGGCTCCGCGGCAGCGGCATCGACAGCCTCCCCAGCATCAGAACGCAAGATCAGGCAGACTGACCACAGCAACCGGTGGCCCTATTTTCAGCCGTCGCTTCGGTCCTACCTTCGAGCGTTGCCGACAGCATGCCATGGGCCTCTCGCGAGCACATGGTTGCCCGTCGAAGTCCATGCTTCGTTGGTGTTCCTACGAATCCGTCCAGCGGCGTCCGCTGGCTGCCATCAGAACTCGCCCGGGATGTGCCTCAACATGTGCCTCAGGCGACCGCCAAACAGGTGAGGACACGATCCGGCCAGTACCCACTTGATTCACACGCCGAATTACGACTTGGAGCGCTCCTCGTTCTGCTTCCACCGCCAGTCCAACGCCCATACGCCCATCAAAGCGGCAAAGAGCGCTACCACCACGATCACACCAAGCGGATCTGGCAGCCGCCAAGCTGCAGCGGCCATTGCGATCAAGATCACGGCGGCAATGGCCCGACCCCGACGTGTTACGACTGCCGAGCGCGGACGCATGAGCCGCTGGCCAAGTGGCCGATCGTCGACACTGGGCCCAAATACACGGTCATCCAGCTCCGACGCGCGGGTCATCCATACCGCGAAGGACGGTCCTTGCCTCTTTTGCGCCGAACCCTCCGTCGCTTGATTCGCATCCACTCGGCCCCGGGTGCCGCGCCGACCCTTGACATCCATAACGATTCCCTTCCTGAAAATCGGACGCGGCATAGTGAGCGCAGTCTGTTCTTCGCCAGCTAGTTCGCCGGCTGGGGCGGGTTGTCCAGCGTATCGATGAAGTGAAGGAAGATCCGAGAACCAGCTCGGGACATAACGGAGGACAAGCCCGCAGTCACGAGCCCGAATTTGAGCTCATCAAGAAGCCGAGCGCGGTCCGCATCCGTGTAGTGACGGATCTGTAGTCGCTCACCCGCGACCTGCAGAACCGTGCCGAGGGCGCCGCCGATGCCAGCTTGAGGGCCCGGAATGGCGGTCGAGACCCAGCCGATCCCGAACCCGGCGTCCTTCGCGATCTCGCCAACCGCATGGTTAATCCGATCACCGATACTGAGGCCACCGTTACAGGTACACCTGCCATGCAGGTTCAGATGCCGAAACGCTCTCAAGAGCTTCCTGAACGTGTGTTTCACACCACCGCCGCCGTCAAGCATGATCTGTGTTCCGCCAAGGTCGGAGGCGTTGATCGGATCCTGGTTGCAGTAGTCGTACGCGTTTGCGCTACCACCACCGACGCTGTCAACCGAAGTGAACCGCCCAAGCTGCGGAACGTACCCCCGGATCCCCATCAGCACGAGACCGCCGATGCTGCCGGCATCACGCTGGTGTCCGCCAAGCCAGCCATAGCGTGTGTGCGGCCCCCCGTTTTTCGGTCCATTTCGCTTGAGAGTCTGACTTCAAGTGAGAGGGCTGGTGTGAGTTTCTGATGGCTGCAGCGAAACGGTTGTCACCGGAGCAGATCGTCGCGAAGTTGCGGGAGGCGGAGCGACT
>DASZYN010000773.1:0-4272 GCA_035545435.1 Acidobacteriaceae bacterium
GATCTCGCGACGGCACTCGATCTCTACGACGCGGCCGGTAAATTTACCGGGCACGCGACACAGTGGAAGACTCTGCTCGACGGCAACTGGAGCGCCGCTATTGTCGGACCAGCGAGAACGGCCGCATCGACGGCGATCAGCGAAGTGATTCAGGCCGTCAGCCCTGCCGCACTCGGTGCGTCGGGAGTTTCGGTCAACGCGGGCTGGGATTCTCAACCCACCGTTTCCCTGGATGCGACCGGACTCGCGATTCCGGGCGGCGCGGTATTGGCCGATTTGGAGCTTGGCTACAAAAATGGCGGCATTGTCGCGAAAGCGGGCCTCAGCCTCAACCTGAACCTCATGCCGGCGGTGAAAGCCGTTCCGAAGCTCACGATTGAGTTCTCGGGAGGAAAGTTTCAGATCGGCATCGACGTGGGAACGACCGACGTTGTCGGTGATCTATTGTTGCCGCTCGCCGCAGATCTTGTGATGACGGCTGAAAAGAGCGCATTCGGGACGCCCATCTGGACCGGCGGGCCCACGGTTCTCCAACTCCTGCAGGATGCGAAGCTGGCAACATCCACCGGCGATGTGGCCACACCGCTGCCCTCTGTCGTCGATATCGTGAGTGGCCTCGCGACCGGGCTGGCTACGCAGGCTTCGTTCAACGTGGGCGATCTGAAGATCGCGTTCGTCAGTCAGGGCAGCCAGATCGGCGTTCGCCTCACCGGTTCGCAATCGATCCCCAACGATGAAGTCGATCTTTCCGTTCAGTTCGGCAACACGGATTTTTCGAATTCGGGACTCACCGTGTGGGTGCTGAACGGCAACCAGTTCGCGCCTTCTCTCGATGTGCGCGGACTGGGGATCAAACTGGGCGGAGCCTCCGGCGGCCCGCTGATCAATAGCTCCGGATTCCGGCTTCAGGACATCGGGGGCTATATCTTCTTTACCTTCGACGGTGCCCTCAACAATCTTGGCGGAGCGCTGGATGCCCATGGCGTGGGTCTACCGCTGAATCAGCTGGGCGGAAGCAACGATGGCGGGAATGCGGTCGCATCGAGCCTGCTGGAAGGCATGAAGGCCCCGAGCGGCGATCCGAATCCGGTGAACCCGGCTGTGGACGTGCTGCTCAGCTATATCGATGGGATGTTCGATATCACGCTGGGGGGAAAGAGCCCGATCTGGATTGGCGTACACCGCGCCTTCGGCCCGGTGTACATCGATCAGCTCGGCGTGGAATGGGACAATTCGTCTGCCTCGATGCTGGTGGATGCAAGCATCCAGGTTGGCGGGCTCACTGTGCAGGCGTACGAGTTGAGCCTCACCGCGCCGTTCAAATCTCTGCGCGAACCGGAGAACTGGAAGCTGGATCTGATGGGACTGGCCCTCGGCATCGATGCCGGGCCTGTATCCATTGCGGGCGGGCTGGCAAAGAATCCCGGCAATCCGATCGATTACGACGGCATGTTGAGCGCCGTGGTTGCCGGCATTGGATTCACCGTCGTCGGCGCCTATTCACGGCCCGCGGATTCGCAGGGCTCTTACACTTCGCTCTTCATCTTTGTCTCGCTTCCCATTCCTCTCGGTGGTCCCCCCTTCCTGTTCGTTACCGGCCTGGGCGGGGGTGCAGGATTCAATCGGCAGCTGCTGCAGCCGACCGACATGAACCAGATCCCCGATTATTTCCTGGTGAAGGCGATCGACGACAGCAGCCTCGCCAACGATCCCATGAGCGCGCTGGTCTCGATGGGCAAGTTCGTCAAGCCGAACCGCGGCGCTTTCTGGTTTGCAGCCGGCGTGCGCTTCAATTCGTTCGTCGTGGTGAACTGCGTCGTCGTGGTGTGGGTGTCGATCGACCACGGCTTTGAGCTGGGGGCGCTCGGCGTCGGCCGCATGCAACTGCCCTATGCGGACATCGCGCTGGTGAGTATCGAGCTTGCGCTGGCGCTCAAATACAGCGAGTCAGAGGGGTACTTTGGCTGCCGCGCGCAACTGACTGACAACTCCTGGATCTTCAGCAGCGATTGCCAGCTGACCGGTGGATTTGCGTTCTACATTTTTTTCAAGACCGGCCACTTCGTTCTCTCCATGGGCGGATATCATCCCGCGTTCAACAAACCGCCTGAGTTCCCCGACATTCCGCGGCTTGGATTCCACTGGCAGGTTCTGGACTTCGTCCTCATCAAGGGCGAGTCGTATTTTGCGATCACCAGCTCGGCTTTCATGTGCGGAGGGCGGCTGGAGGCGTCGGCGAGCATCGGCGGCATCCGCGCATGGTTCACGGTGCATTGCGACATCCTCATCCAGTGGGATCCGTTCCACTACGATTTCGACGCCGGCATCGAAGTCGGCGTCTCGCTCACCATTCACGTTTGCTTCTTTGGCGCGTGCGCGGATATCGGCATCACGATTTCGAAGGGCGCCGACATCCACATCTTCGGACCGCCGTTCCATGCCGATCTCACGTTTGACGCCTACATCACGACGATCACTCTGAGTTTCGGAGGCGACCCGCATCCTGCCCCCGATCCACTCACATGGAATGATTTCCGCACCAAGTACCTGGTGTCCGGGAATCCTGAGAACACGTGGGTTGCGGTTCGCATGACTTCCGGCCTGCTGCTGCCGGATCCTCCAGGAGCGTCGCCTTCCCCCGGAACGAGTGACGATCCATGGAAGCTGAATCCGGAGTGGGCGTTCGTCACCGAGTCGCGGATGCCGGCCTCGGGCTACTCTGCCGGGGGAGCACTCGACAACACGGGCGCCGTCATCCAACTTCCTTTCGCCACGAAGGGAGACAGCAAGTCGTGGGATCTGGCTCCGATGGATGTTCTGAAAGTCGGAAGCAATCACACGTTCACGATCACACCGCCCGTTACCCATCCCGACCAGTTCCAGGTATCGGAGATCACAACACTGCTGCCTGAGGCGACCTGGGTCTACTACGATCCGTCGAACCTGCCCGCTGCTGCGAACCGCATCAATGCCATCACGGGACTGAGCGTCACGGCCGTTGCAAGGCTGCAGGGGAAGAGCGGGCTGATCCCCATCGGAACTCTTGTCGATGACGATCCGAGATACGCGCAACCCTTGCCGTTCGCCACGGTGATCGCTGTGGTGGGGACTCTGCAGACTTACGGCCTCACGTCAGAAAGCCTTGCCGCAATCACTGCAGGCGCGTCCGGGACTCAGGTGCTCCAGGCTGCAACGACGGTTCTCGCCGGCGACGATCCATTCTTCTCCACAGCGCGCGCGACCGCGGGGATTCCGGCGGGGGGACTTTCGCCCCTGGCGGTACGCGCTCTTCGGAAATATCGCTCCGCTCCGCCGCTGCTGACACCGCTGGCCACCGGCCTTTCGATGAAGCCGGTAGAGTTGGCTCTGCCGCCGCCCTTCTATCGGCCGCCTTCGCTCGATCCTGTTGCGCTGGACGAGCTTCGTCTACGTGCGGTGATGCTGCACCCGGCCGCTCCCGTCGTGGATGCGCCGACCGCTTCTCGTACGACGGTGAAAAAAGCGCAAGCCAACACGCCCCGCATGGCTCCGCCGCGACTGCAGATTCTCGCAGGAGCGAGGCTGGATTTTGTACCTGCGGCCAACGCTCCCCGGCCCACTGCCACGACGTTTGGCGTGCGCAGTCTGCGCAACCCTGCAGTGGGGGCGCTGTCGGGTATCGCCCATGCCGACGCCTTTTCGAAAGCGGCCACGCAGGTCGCAGGAGATGGCGTCACGGTCCCGGCTGGAACGACCCACATCTGGGAATTGCCGGACACCGGATATTTCATCACTCTCCGCGGACATTCTGCGGTGCGCGTGACCGCCATGAATCGCGCGGGACAGACGATCCAGGACATTGAGACCGTCGTAGTTCAATCGAAGCAGATCGCGGTGCCTTCGGGCACCGAACATCTCGCCATTACCTGTCTCGGCGATCTGCAATCCGCATCTGCGGTTCAAGACGGCGAAGGCTCAGTGACCTGGGCGGCGGGTGCAGGCGGCGACAATCCGGCGGTGGGCTGGCAAACCGGCAATCTGTTTGCGCAAGTCGGTGCGGCTTCGATCCTGGCACGCGGCTCTACGCTCCGCCTCAGGAAAGCGTATCTGCCGGTTGTGAATCGGCAGAAAACAAGCCAGAGCATGGTCAGGATTTCCGATGCGCTCATTGAGCAGAGCGGCGCGGAAACATGGCTTCCAACGGCGGTCTCCGTCATCATGATTCTGCTGGATCGCGCCGATGCGAACGCTGCGGAGAGCGGCGATATCGGGATTTCCTGCGACGGGGCTACT
>DASZYN010000774.1:0-3333 GCA_035545435.1 Acidobacteriaceae bacterium
CGTGAACAGATCGCCAATCGCGGCGGGAATGAGCAGCGCGTAGCGGCGGAAATTGGAGGCAGAGAAAAACAACTGCCAGCTTCTCCGCCAGTAGCGCCAGGTTGGCGGGCGGGCCAGCCAGAAGGTATATTTATAAATCACAGCTGCCGTCGCGAAGACCGTCGCCACAGCATAGCCGATCAAAGCCGCGTCAAACCAGCGGAAGCCCCGCGACCCTATGGCGATCAGCGCAATCAGCACCACAGCGGCGACAGTGCCCGCCACCAGAGCGCGGAAACGTAGCCGTGGCCGGTGAGCATCTCTCGCCAGCGACACCTCTTCAGGAGCATCGGAGTATTCCATAGTGCCATCCTATTCTACAAGGATACAGGCCAGAGTGCCTGCATCTTCCTCTAAAAGAATCGTAACATATAGTGTGTAGAGATGGAAGCACAGCTATCAGATCCAATCATGCCTCTTTTCTCTGCTGCTGTGCTTTGTAAGGAGGCCACCCGCTATGACCTGCCAGAATGTGTAAAAGTGTGGAAGTTTGGAAGTTTGGGCTGTGGAGCGGCCTGTAGAGCGGCGTGAGAGAAACTTCCACGAAACTTCCACGACCTCTTTGCCTGGAAGTTTGGAAGTTTCCCGTTGCGGAACTGAAATCGTCTCAAATGAGAAAGAGGGCCGCTTCAGCGGGCTCTGTCCGGCTTCAGCCGGGACGCCCGCCACGCCTCCTCTGCCGAAGCAACGCAACCAGGCGCGCGGGGACGCCGATGACGCCGCCAGCGGTGGTCTGGTTGGGGCGAGATGGCGGGGACTCCAGGCGTCCCGGCTGAAGCCGGGGAGGGCACGCTGAAGCGGCCCTCTTTCAGGTACTTAGAGCAATACAATATAAATATTAATAATATATTACGTAATAGGTTGTATAGTAATATGTGCTTCATTCTATGATTGCGTGGGTTAGAGAGTAAGTGATAGAAGATACATGAGAGAGAGAATGCTTCTTCATCAAACTTCCAAACTTCCAGGCAAAGAGGTCGTGGAAGTTTCGTGGAAGTTTCTCTGACGCCGCTCTACAGGCCGCTCCACAGCCCAAACTTCCAAACTTCCACGATATACCTCTTTTCGTCTTCGGACCGCGTTCCTGGGCCCAAACTTCCAAACTTCCACTCCATGAGGCCATGGAAGTTTCGTGGAAGTTTCTCTGACGCCGCTCTACAGGCCGCTCCAGGGCAAATCCTTCCAAACTTCCACACAGTACACATTCTGCCAGTTGCCGCGAGCAGTAAAGCTTAGGGAACTCAACCTTTACGGAAAGCGGGCAAGGGAAAACGCTTGAAGCAAGGGGGGTGTTTGTCCTGTGATGAGCATGTGCGCGACCTCGCGGCCTGTGATGCCGCTGAGGATGAGGCCGATGCTGTTGTGACCGCCGGCGAGGAGAACATTTTCCCAGCGCGGGAGGTGAGCGAAGATGGGCCTGGAGTCGGCGGTTTTGGGACGCAGACCGGCCCGGGCTGTGCTGACCGGGCTGCCGGCCAGCGCGGGCACGAGGCGGGCAGCGGCGGCCTTTAAGCTGGCCAGTCCTTCTGCTGTGACGCCTATCTCGAAGCCCTGTTCTTCCCTGGTCGCGCCTACAATGATGCTGCGCGCACGCGGGGCGAGATAAATACCTTCTCCGAAGATCATATGGCGCAAGGGAATGGGCAATTGAGGCATAGTCAGCAATTGTCCATGTAAAGGGCTGATGGGCAGCGTTGTCTGGAGAACTTCGCTCCAGGTAGAGGTCCAGGCTCCGCTGGCCAGAACGAGCTGTGCGCAGGGTACAATCTCGCCATCCCGGGTACGAATGCCCGTGATTCTTGAGCGGCTGCGCAGCAACTCGACGACCTCGCGCTGTGGGTACAGGCGCGCTCCCAGTCTTTGCGCGGCCAGGGCGAAGGCCTGGACCAGTCGCGGCGCCTCCAGTTGCGCCTCCTCGGGCGCGTGAATGGCGGCGCGGATATCCCCGGCCAGGTGCGGTTCAGTGTGGCGCGCCTCTTCACCGTCCAGCCAGGTCAGCTCAAGCCCCAGCGGCAGCCAGTTGTGCAGGCGCTTGTGCAGATGGGCGACCCTCCGGGGATTGCGCACCACGCGCAACGCCCCGCAGCGCACAAAGCCGATGTCCAGCCCGGATAATTCCTCCAGCTCTTTCAGCAGATCCGGCAGCAGAGCAAAGCCCGCCAGGACAAGCTCGGCCAGAGGGCCGGGACCGCTCAGCGGACCGAGCGGCGCGAGCAGGCCGGCGGCGGCCCTGGAAGCGTGTCCGCCAATCTCGTCCCGCTCAAACACGCTCACCTCCACCCTGGCCTTGCGCAGAAAATAGGCGATAGCGCAGCCCACAATCCCGCCGCCGATGATCAAAACCTCTGCCTGCTTATCCATCTCGTTCCTTGCTAGAAGGACGCCAAAGCGTTGCCTCTGCTGTGCCCCTCGTCGTAACTGCCGCGCATCTCGCCGAGGGCACTCTGTTTTCCCCTCTCTATTGTGCATCACAAAGGACAAATAAAACAATGGCCCGCTTCTGGCAGGCAGAGCTTATTCAATGCCCGGCTTTCCCTGCCCTGCTCCTTCAGGCCAGGGGGAAGATGTTGCCACTGGGAAAGTCACCGGAAGCGGCCCTCTTGCATGGAGACGTTTTCCAGGGGGATCATCATGCGGGATGACCAATAATGATGCAAGAAAATGCGGACATTTGGGATATTTTGCCTTTTTGGGCTGGTCGTGGCAGTGAAAAAGGCTCCTCGTCTCGCGGGATGAGGAGCCTTTTTGTGTTGTGTCAGTCTGTGGACAACTGGATTGTTGTCGTGGCGGACGGGAAGCGCTGCTTAGAAATCGCCGCTGGAGCCACCGCCGCCGAAGTCGCCGCTGGAGCCGAAATCGCCACCAAAACCGCCACCGAAATCGCCGCTGGAGCCACCGCCGAAATTGTCGCTTCCACCTGAGTAGTCTTCGTGGCGGCGTTCTTCGCGCTCACCGGCCTCTTTACCCAGCTCGTAGCCAAGAAAACCGCCGGCGGCAGCGCCCAGACCACCGGCCATCCAGGGATTCATGCCATTTCTCTGGGGATAGCCGGGGCCGTAGTTCTGATTATAATTTGGCGGATAACCGGCGTCATAATTGGGATTGACATAGCCCCGGTTGCCGGTGAACGTGTTGCCGCGTCTGCGGAACAGGCGGGTGAAAAGGAACAGCAGACCGCCGATGATGACCAGACCCACCAGGCAGGCGATGACTGTGCCTAACGCGCTCGCGCCGCTGCCGCCGGTCTGTGACTCTCCGCCGCTGCTACTGCTGGAACCGGTTGAGCCGAGCGTA
>DASZYN010000775.1:0-2763 GCA_035545435.1 Acidobacteriaceae bacterium
TCACCCGGTCAAAGAAATTCACCAGCACCCCGATGCCGAGCAACACCGCAATGCGCCAGCGGCGATGCGGCGCGTGCGCGGATGCCGTTGGGGCGTTTTCGCTCATGAGGCTTTGGCAATTGTAGACGGCGCGATGGCCCAACCCAGCGCTTCGCGTCGCGGGGTTGGGGTTCATGCTTTGGCTTAGGTTCTGGCTCCGGCTCGAACGCTGATCGCCGATCGCCGAACGCCGAACGCCGAACGCTGAACGCTGACCGCTATTGAAGCTAATCCACTGCCTGTACCATGCCGCGGCCCAGCAGCAGCTCCGCCTTGTCGATAAACGCCCGATCCGCCGCCACGCGCAGCGCTTCAGGCTCCATCACCACGCAGTATTGTCCCTTTTGCTCCACGTTCAGCATCACCCGGGCAGGTCCTGGGGCGGAAACCACCAGCTCCCGCAGTTCCTCCAGCGTCGATTCGCTCACGCGGTCGAGCTGGATGCGAATGCGCACATTCATTGGCAGCCGCACCTTTACGTCTTCCAATGCCTGAATCGCCGACACGCACAACTTCGGCGCCGCTTCCTCTTCCGCTCGCAGCTGTCCTCGAACGAGTACCGGCGCTTCAATCCGCAACGACTCCGCCAGCCGCTCGTAATCCTTCGGAAAACAAATCAGGTCGATCTTTCCACTGGCATCTTCGAGCGCCGCCTGCGCGTACAGTTCGCCCGATCGCTTCGACTTTGCCACCTTCAGCCCCACCATCACGCCGGCAATCGCAATCTCATTCTCCGGAGCCTGTCCGCGCCGCCCATTCGACGGCGCCGGTTTCATCTCCATGGCTGTGGCAATATCCACAACGCCAGGCAAATTTCGCAGCTTCTCCGCATACTTGTCCAGCGGATGCCCCGACACGAAGAATCCCAGCACTTCTTTTTCCGCAGCCAGCCTCTGGGTCTCCTCCATGTCCGGCACATTCGGCAGATCGTCATGTTTCGCGCCCTCTGCCGGCGCGTTGAAAATGCCGAACAGCCCCGCCTGCCCAGCCTCCAGATCGCGCTGCGTTTTCTGCGCGCGCTCCATCGTCTTGTCGACTGCAGCCAGCAGCCGCCCCCGGCTTCCAAATGAATCCAGTGCACCCGCCTTGATCAGCGATTCAATCACGCGCTTGTTCAGCAGCCGCAGATCGATCTTTTCGCAGAACTCCTGAAATCCGGCGAAGCCCTTCCCCTCCTTCGACAGCTCGTTGCGCACCGTCAGAATCGAATCGATCGCGTTCCGGCCCACATTCTTGATCGCGGTCAGTCCAAACCGGATCTTGTCCCCATGGGGCGTGAAGTCCGCATCGGAGTACCGCACATCGGGCGGCTCGACCGAAATCTCCATCTCCCGGCATTCTTTGATGTACTTCACCACGTTGTCCGGTTTGGAGATTTCCGACGTCAGCAGCGCCGACATAAACTCCACCGGGTAGTGCGTCTTCAGATAAGCCGTCTGATACGCCACCAGCGCGTAGGCCGCCGAGTGCGACTTGTTGAACCCATAGCCGGAGAACTTCGCCATCTGGTCGAAAATCTCATTCACCGGCGCCTTCGGGTGCCCCAGCGCCGCCGCGCCGCTCAAAAAGCGATCGCGCTGCTTCGCCATCGCCTCAGGATCCTTTTTGCCCATCGCGCGTCGCAGCAGATCCGCTTCGCCCAGCGAATAGCTGGCCAGCACGTTGGCGATGCGCATCACCTGTTCCTGATAGACGATCACCCCGTAGGAATCCTTGAGAATGCCCTCGAGCTCCGGCAGCAGGAACTCCACCTTGCGCCGCCCCCACTTGCGCTCGATGAAGTCGTCGATCATGTCCATCGGCCCCGGCCGATAGAGCGCATTCAAGGCGGTCAAATCCTCGACTGTGTCCGGCTTGTAACGCCGCAGAATGTCCCGCATCCCCGGGGATTCAAACTGGAAGATCCCGGACGTCAGCGCCGTGTGAAACACCCGCTTCATCGTCTCCGGATCGTCCAGCGGCAGCGTTTCGAAGTCCAGCTTCTCTCCCCTGGTCTGTTCGATCAGCTTCACGCAGTCGGTCAGCACCGTCAGCGTTGCCAGGCCGAGGAAGTCCATCTTCAGCAGGCCCATTTTTTCAACCGCCTTCATGTCGTAGGCGGTCACGATTTCTTCGTTCTTGGTCCTGTTCAGCGGAACCAGTTCGGTCAGCGGCCGTGGCGCAATCACCACCGCCGACGCATGCACCCCCGCGCCGCGCACCAGCCCCTCGAGCTTCTTCGCCGTATCGATCAGCTCTTTGATCTGCGGAGTCCCCTCGTAAGCCTCCTGCAGCGGGGGCGAATCCTTCAGCGCCTGATCGATGGTCACCCCGATCGTCGCCGGCACCAGCTTCGCAATCCGGTCCACGTCGCCGTACGGCATATCCAGCGCGCGTCCCACGTCCTTGATGGCCGCCTTCGCTGCCATCGTATTGAACGTGATGATCTGCGCCACCTGCTCTCGTCCATACTTCCGCGTGACGTACTCAATGACCTCGCCGCGACGGTTCTGGCAGAAGTCCACATCGATATCCGGCATCGTCACGCGCTCCGGATTCAGAAACCGCTCGAACAGCAGCACATTCTGCATCGGATCGATGTTGGTGATCTCCATCGCATAGGCCACCAGCGAGCCGGTCGCCGAGCCGCGGCCGGGGCCAACGGGAATTCCATGGTCGCGTGCGTACTTGATGAAGTCCCACACGATCAGGAAATACCCCGAGTACTGCATCTGCTTAATGATG
>DASZYN010000776.1:0-5969 GCA_035545435.1 Acidobacteriaceae bacterium
GCGGTCATAGCGGTTTCGATGTAGCCGGGAGCAATGGCGTTGGCGGTGATGTTGCGCGAAGCCAGCTCCCGCGCCAGCGATTTGGTCAGTCCGATCAACCCCGCCTTGCTGGCGGCGTAGTTCGCCTGACCCGCCTGGCCCGTTTCTCCAACCACACTCGAAATGTTGATGATCCGCCCCCAGCGCGCCTTCAGCATCGGACTGAGAACCGCCTGCGTCATCAGAAACGTGCCGGTGAGATTCGTGTGCAGCACCTCGTCCCAGTCCGCGCGTTTCATTCGCAGCACCAGCGTATCGCGCGTGATGCCGGCATTATTGACCAGAATCTCAACGCCGCCAAAGTGTCCAATCACGGCCTTCGCACAGGCTTTGATCGAGTCTTCACTGGCAATATCGAGCGCAAACACCGCCGCCGCTCCGCCTGCTGAGGCGATGGCAGCAGCGACCTCATTCAGTTTGGTTTCATTCCTTGCCGCCAGCGCAACCTTTGCTCCGGCGGCAGCCAGCGCCAGAGCGCAGGCCCGACCGATTCCCTGAGATGCTCCTGTGACCAGAGCTGTCTTTCCCTGCAGGCTTGACATGGTTCCAGCCTATCGCATCGATTCACGGCCCGGCTGGAACCGGTGCCGCCGTACGCCGTGTCGCCGGCGATCCAAGGCTTTCCACCGCCCAGATGTAGACCACCAGCTCGCGGCTGTACTGCAGCAGAGGCTTCGTATCCGGCAGCTGAATGCCGTGGGCCTGGGGAAGATCGTTGACTTCGAACTCCGCTTCGGCCAGTTCCAAAGGCCATGGCAGGTGATGAATGTTCACACGGGAAAGCTGCCCCCCGCGGCTTGCCGTGAAAAGTGCATAGCGTTCGGTCAGAAAGCTTTCCATGCCGCCCTTGACGCAGGGCTTGCCGAGACTTCGATAGCGCGCACGAAAATGCGCCGGCCGCTTGCTGAGCATGCGATCGCTGCTGTAGTGAATCCTGTGCTCGCTGTCCGACTCCACTTTCATCCGCGCCCAGTAGTACGGAAGCCGGAAGAACAGCCGCGCCGCAGAAACAGCAAAGGGATTGGCAGCATCGAGCGAAAAGAAGTAAACCCCGGGCTGATTCGTATGCCGTTCACGCACGTAGGTCCGCAGGTTGAGCTCTGGAAAGCGATTCGCTCCCGGCATCTGCGGAAAACGCCGCATGCGAATCTGATC
Organism: Acidobacteriaceae bacterium; assembly: GCA_035545435.1. Classification (GTDB taxonomy): domain Bacteria; phylum Acidobacteriota; class Terriglobia; order Terriglobales; family Acidobacteriaceae; genus Palsa-343. The sequence goes on from DASZYN010000776.1 coordinate 1,195, forward strand.
CATCCAGAAGGGAACCACTCCGACCCAACCGGTACCGTCGAACGTATCCACAGTCAGTGATTCAGGGAGCAGGTTGGTCAGATCACTCGCCGGCAGCGGCCAGTGGGCAAACAGCAAATCGTTCCAGCGCTGCGTCATCACCCACGGCGACTTGGGAAGGGGCCACGGACGGTGCTCGGTCGTCGAGAGGATGTTGTTCATGCACTAGGGTCGTCCCCGGCGGCTACTTTGTCAGCGATTTTTCCACGCCGAAAACACTCTCATGGTACTCGTTCTTTCTTTGCAGTCACATAACGATGTGGCCAACCGCCGGGTGACTTCCTGGATGCATGCGGGATTTCCGCATCTCCGGGGTTTAGCATTCCTGCATGGCTTCCATGACCGAGACTCCTCCAGCAAAAACAGAGACGCCGGTGACGCCCGAAAGCCGCAACAACCAGACCGACGTGTTTGCCGTCCACGGGGCCGATCCCGAAGTGCTCGCCTATGCCATGGCGAAGTACTCCCGGTCGGCGCTCTCGATGAAGGAGTCGCTGCGCGAAATCAGCAGCCAGAAGGCCGAGCAGTTTCTCAACACCTTCTACTTCCAGTACGGTCATCGCTCGATCGCGGATCTCGCCCACGTCGCATTCGCTGTGGAACGGCTGTCCCTGCTGGCTGCAATCGTTTTGGTGGATGAGCAGCGCTGGGACGGGCAGGAACGATCCACGCGCTACCAGAACTTCCGCAAGAGCGGCTGGTACATGCCGGATTTCGGTGCCGATTCCGCCTCCACGAATCGCTATCGCGAAACCGTTGAGCAGCTCTTTGGGACCTATCACAGCGTTTTTGAGGCCGTTTTCGTCTCGCTGCAAAGCCAGGTACCGAAGCCGGCCGACATGAAGCAGGAGAGCTACGACCGGACGCTCAAAGCCCGTGCTTTCGATGTGGCTCGTTATCTGTTGCCCCTGGCGACCAACACGTCACTGGGGCAGATCGTCAACGCCCGCACGCTTGAAACCCAGGTTTCGCGCCTGCTTTCCCATCCGGTTGCCGAGGTGCGCCAGCTGGGGGTGCGTCTGCAGGCCGCCGCTTCCGGCGCCGCCTGGAACGTCTATGCCGACGACCTGGCTGCGCTTCAGAAGGACATTGCAGCGCTCGACCCGGCGCTCGGCGAACGCGCCGCCGCTCTGCTGACCCGTGAAGTGAAGACCGCGCCGACGTTGGTCAAATATGCCGCGGTCAATGACTATCAGCTGCAGACCCGGGCGGAGCTGCGCGAGGCCGCAGCCGAGCTGTTGCGGGGCGAGCCGATCGAGCCCGCGCCGCTGGTCGACCTGATCGACGATGCGGACACGCTCGAGATCGATCTCGCCACGACCCTGGTTTACGGCCAGAGCCATTACCCGTACCGGCAGATCCGCCGCCACATCGCCGCTCTCAGTGATGCCCGCCGCAACGAGATCGTCGACCTCGGCATCCGCCACCGCGGGCGTCACGACGAACTCCTGCGGGAGTTCGCCGCGGGACAGTCGCTCCGCTTCGACATCCTCATGGACATCGGCGGCTTCCGCGACATGCATCGCCACCGGCGCTGCGTCCAGATTCTGCAGGGATTCACTTCGGCCCACGGCTATGCAATTCCCGAAGGCGTGCCGGAAGCCGGCGTGCAGACTCTCTACGAGGACACAATGCGGGCCGCACATGCCGCTTACTCCACTCTCGCCGCTGGTTCAGCGCCCGAAGCGGCCGAGTCCGCCCAATATGTCCTGCCCCTCGGAACGAAAAATCGCGCGCTCTTCAAGATGGATTTCGCCGAAGCGCTCTATATCTCCGAGCTTCGGTCCGCCCCGCAGGGGCACTTCTCCTATCGCCGCGTCGCCTGGGAGATGTTTCGTGCGGTCGAGCGCAAACATCCGGCCCTGGCAAAATATTTCCGCGTCACGAACGCCGACGAGCCCATCGACCTGCTGAAGCGCTGAAGCGTGCAGCGCGAGCCGATCGCACTGCGCCGAAGGCGCGTATGCATGGACGGCGAGTCCCCAGGACGGCTAGTCCCCACCAAGGCCCTCACCGCCATGGGGGAGTTCGTTGACCGTGTGGATCGTCGCTCCCGTATCGCCGGAGACGATGCGCGCCCCGAATTTCGGCTGCCACGATCCGCCCACCACGACGTCGCCGGTATGGCCGCCGCTCGCACCGTCGTAGAGGTAGTGGTAGCTGCCGGGCAGAATCTCGCTCCCGGTGAACGGCTGATTGTCGCAAACATCGTCCGGAACAATGTGGCGGTTGTCGTCGACGCAGTTGCGAATCTGCGTGGGAGGGTCCTCGCATCCTGGAGCGCCCAAAAGGGCAGCAATGGTAAGCAGGACGAGAGGCGCCGTGAGTGTTCTCCGCATGGTCTGGTCTTCGGCGCTTATCTTCGCGGATGCTGCCTACAAACGCAACCGCAGTCTCATTGGCTGTCTGCACCGCCGCCTGCCGAGCGATACAATGCAGCTTCACCCTGAGGACATTCCCGTGTACCGGAAGACTCTGCTTTCTTTCGCCTGCATTCTTTTCGCGACCCTTCAGCCCATGACCACACCCGCCGCAAACGCACAGAACACATCTTTTGGCTCGGAGAATCCGTTCTACGCTCCCAGCACGCTGCCGTTCCACGCACCCCCCTTTGATCGGATCAAGGATTCCGACTACCAGCCCGCCATCGAGGCCGGCATCGCCGAGCAGCAGCGAGACATGGACGCCATCGCCGGCAACTCCGCCGCGCCCACGTTCGAGAACACTTTTGTCGCGATGGAGAAAACCGGCCAGCTCCTCTATCGAGCCCAGGCCGCCTTCAACGCGGTCACCGGCGCCAACACCAATCCATATTTGCAGAACGTGCAGCGCGAGCTTGCGCCGAAACTCGCTGCCCACCATGATGCGATCTATCTCAACCAAAAACTCTTCGCCCGAGTACGGACCGTTTATGAAGAGCGCCAGAGACTGCATCTCGATGCCGAGAGTCAGCGCCTGGTAAAGATCGTTTACGACGAATTTGTCCACTCTGGCGCGGCCCTCAGCGACAGCGACCGGGAGAAACTGAAGAAGCTGAACGAGGAAGCCTCGAAGCTCGAGGACGAGTTCAGCCGTGGGCTTCTGGACGCCACGAAGAAAGCCGCCTTCACCACGACCGACAAGTCGGCCCTTGCCGGCCTGACGGACGCCCAGATTGCCGCAGCCGCTCAGGCCGCGGAAGCCCGTAAATCCCAGGGCTATGTGATCCCACTCCAGAACACGACGCAGCAGCCCGATTTGACCGAACTCACCAACCGCGGCACGCGCGAGGCTCTCTTCCAGAAGAGCTGGACTCGCGCCGAGCAGCCGGGCAACGACCTGCGTCCCGTTGTCGCCCGCCTGGCGCAGCTTCGCGCGGAAAAGGCGAAGCTGCTGGGCTACGAGACCTACGCCGCGTGGAAACTCGAAGACCAGATGGCGAAGACTCCCGATGCCGTCCTGCACTTCCTCAACGAACTGATCCCTGCCGCGACCGCGAAGGCCCAGGCCGAGGGCAAGGAGATCCAAAACGTCATCGACGCGCAGCATGGCGGCTTTCAGCTCCAGCCATGGGACTGGAATTTCTACGCCGAGCAGGTTCGCAAGGCAAAGTACGATCTCGATGAATCGCAGGTGAAGCCGTATTTCGAGATCAACAATGTCCTCGAGAACGGCGTCTTCTACGCGGCTCACCTTCTCTACGGCCTCTCCTTCACCGAACGCAAGGACATTCCCGTATGGCAACCGGATGTGCGTGTCTTCGAAGTGCATGATGCCGTTGGAAAGCCGCTTGCCCTTTTCTACTGCGACTACTTCAAGCGCGACAACAAGAATGGCGGCGCGTGGATGTCGAGCTTCGTCGACCAGAGCCGTCTGCTCGGCAATTTGCCCGTCGTTTACAACGTCGCGAACCTGCCCAAGCCGGCTCCGGGACAGCCCGCTCTCATCAGCTCCGACGATGTCCGCACCATGTTTCACGAATTCGGCCACGCGCTGCACGGAATGTTGAGCAACGTCGAATACCCAACGCTCTCCGGCACGTCGGTTCCGCGCGATTTCGTCGAGTTCCCCTCGCAGTTCAACGAACACTGGGCCACGTACCCGGCAGTCTTTCAGCACTATGCGAAGCACTACCAAACCGGCCAGCCCATGCCGCCTGATTTAGCGGCAAAGATCCTCAAGGCCCGCGACTTCAACCAGGGCTATGCGCTCACGGAACTTCTCGCAGCGTCGATGCTCGATATGCAGTGGCACACACTGCCCGCCGATGCACCTCTGCAGAATGTCGATCAGTTCGAGCAGCAGGCCCTGGAGAAATCGCGCGTGGCGATCCCGACCGTTCCGCCGCGGTATCGCTCCACCTATTTCCTGCACATCTGGGCGAATGACTACGCGGCGGGCTACTACGCCTATCAGTGGACGGAGATGCTCGACGACGACGCGTATCAGTGGTTCGAGGAGCATGGCGGCCTGACGCGAGCCAACGGCGATCGCTTCCGCAGGATGGTTCTCTCGCGCGGGAACACAGAAAATCTTTCCGACCTCTACGCTGCGTGGCGGGGGCGCGCACCGGAAATCGGAGCCATGCTCAAAGACCGCGGGCTCGAGAACAAATAGCGCCGATCGTCCTCAAACACGAAGGGCTGCCCTCGGGCAGCCCCTTTTCACAGAAGCCGGCAAAAATTCAGGCGCGAGCGTAGGACGCGATGGCGCTCGCCTCGTCGTCCTTCACGTCGAACACGGTATACAGCTTGGTG
>DASZYN010000777.1:0-3802 GCA_035545435.1 Acidobacteriaceae bacterium
CGCCGTGCGCTCATCCGGATTGCTCATGAAGTTCACGTAACGCTTGAGGATGTCCGGATCGAACTCGACCGTATTCTTGATCACCGACCGGTACTTCGCGTTCTCCTCGTCGCGCAGCATGTTCATGAACGCGCTGTTGTAAACCCGGTGCATGCCCAGCGTCCGCACAAAGTACCCTTCGAGAAGCCAAAAGGCCTCAGCAAGGAGCAAAGTGCCGGGGACTTCGGCGGCAACGCGATCGACGACCTCGCGCCAGAACTCGTTTGGCATGGCGCTGTCGAATTCTTCCTGCGTCATCGAGTATTCGGCGCGCGAGGGAATGGATCCGCCGCTGCCGGGCAGCGGGAACCACAAGCGCTGCACGTGGCGGCGCGCCAGGGTCATGGCCGCGTCGAATCGGATGATGGGGAACAGCCGCGCGACGTGAAGGATGGTCTGAATGACCTGCTCGCGGACATCCGCACGCAGGTAGTTCAGCTGCGCGGTGTCGTTCCAGGGAAAGCTGGTCCCGTCATTGCCGTGGTAGACGTACTGCGTGTGGCCTGAGCCGTTGTCGCGGCGCTGGAAGACGACGGCAGCGTCGGACTGATCGTAGTAGTGGTCCTCGATTTTGATTTCGACACGGCCGTCGGGCGAGAGGTCAGGACCGTTGAACTGATACGAAGGCCAGGGCCGGTCGGGGCGCGAGAGGAACCACTCCGGATGCTCGACCACCCAGGGCGAGTCGATGCCCATGTGATTCGGCACCATGTCCGACGCCAGCCGAATGCCGAAGCGCGCGGCGCGATCGCGCAGGTTGCGGTAGGCATGATCGCCACCGAGGTCATCGGCAATGCGGTAATCGAAGAGCGAATAAGCAGAGGCCACAGCATCCTGCTGACCGCGCATGTGCTTGATGCGCTGTGAAGCGCGCGAGCGTTCCCACAGGCCGATCAGCCACAGCGCGTTGAAGCCCCGGTTCGCAAGGGTCTGGAGTTCTTCGTCGGGAACCTGATCGAGTCGCTCAATGGGCCGCCCATACTGGCGCGTCAGCTGCGCGAGCCACACGTAGGTGCTCTTGGCCATCATCACCACGTTCGGCATCCACTCCTGGTCCGGGCTGAAGCGCTCGTATTCCACGTCGCCGGGATGCGTGGTGGCGCGGAAGTCGGGTACCTCCGAATGGTGCGTGTCACTGAGAGGAGCGTGCCAGCGCTGCGCATCCGTGGGATGGAAGCGCATCCAGATGGCGACCTCTTCCTCTTTCAGAACGTCGGTGGCGAGAAGAATCTTCCTGAAGCTTTCGCCGAGATAGTCCCCCCAGTTCTCGCGAATCCAGGCGAGTTGCCCGCTCAGTGAATCGGGTGCCGCTTCCATCGGTGCGCGCAGAAGGTCGAGCAAATTGCCCCGGCCCATACCCGTTTCCGAACGTGTGGCGAAATAGCTGCCCAGCTGTGCGGTGACCTGGCTGTAGGCCGTGCTCTGGGCCAGCTTGCTGTCGTCGTAGAGTTCGCGAAACGGCCGGAAGGCGGGGTTTTGGTTCGCCAGCCACAGCAGCATCAGCTCTTCCAGAACGGCTTCGCGATGCTGCAGGCCTTCCGTCGACCGGTCGAGCCAGCGTTCGATGGACACGTCGCCGCGATAGATGGCGACGTTGGGGAATTCCTGAACAAAGGTGCGCAGCAGGCGCTCGACATTGTCGTCGCCCACCCGCGCCGAGAACCACTGCAGCGCAGCCTGGCTCACCTTTGGGTCGCGGCTCTGGCGGTACCGCGCCACGATGGCGTGGCTGATCTCGTCGATCAGGCCCATAGCAAAGAGCGCACCGGGATGGATCGGATCGAGGCCGGCCGCGGTGCGCGCCTCCGTCATGCGGTAGGCGAGTTCACGACAGGAGGTCAGATCGGCGAAGATGACGTTGCCGACGAAATTGAAGAGGGTCTCGCTGACCTGGTAGCGGTCGCGAACCGCGCGCGCAATGTGGAATTCCATCATGTGATTCTGTTAGACGCAGGTTGAGGTTGCGCCTTTGCCAGCGGGTTTGGATTCGCGTTGAAGGGAACCACTGGGATGCGAGATACCATACGAATCGATGCCCGAATTGCCCGACATCACAGCGTACCTGACCGCGCTGCAAAAGCGCATTACCGGCCAGAAGCTCGAAAAGATTCGCCTGGCCAGCTTTACGTTGTTGCGCACCGTAGAACCGCGACTGGAAAGCGCTGAAGGGCGCACAGTCCGCGAACTGCGGCGGATCGGAAAGCGCATAGCAATTGGCCTCGAGAACGATGTTTGGCTCGTGCTGCACCTCATGATTGCCGGCCGCCTGCACTGGAAATCACCAGGGGCGAAGCTGGCCGGTCGAAATGCCCTGGCCGCCTTCGATTTTTCGTCGGGAACCCTCCTGCTGACCGAAGCGGGGTCGAAACGCCGGGCGTCCTTGTATGTCGTGGCAGGGGAAGAGGGGCTTCTCGGGCTCGATCCCGGAGGCATCGACGTTCTGGGCGCCACGCCGCTGCAGTTTCGCGCGGCACTGACGGCTGAGAATCGGACGCTGAAGCGCGCGCTGACCGATCCTCGCCTTCTCAGCGGAATTGGCAACGCATACTCGGACGAAATCCTGCATGTGGCCCGGCTTTCGCCCGTGATGCTCACGCATCGCATGAAGGATGAGGAGTGGGCGCGGCTGTATGAGGCGACCCAAACCACGCTGCGCTTGTGGATCGACCGGCTCGAAAAGGAGAGTCGCGAAGGCTTTCCGGAAAAGGTGACCGCGTTTCGGCCCGAGATGGCAGTGCACGGAAAATTTGGCCAGCCGTGCCCGCGCTGCGGCGAGAAAATTCAGCGGATCCGCTACGCGGACAACGAAACGGACTACTGCGCAAAATGCCAGACGGGCGGAAAGCTCCTCGCCGATCGCGGATTGTCCCGCCTGCTCAAACAGGACTGGCCAAAAACCCTCGACGAGTTGGAAGCGCTGAAGCGGCGATAGCTGAACCGGTTGAGTGTCCTGATATTGACTCTTTTGCAACGATTGCGAAGGTCGGCTAAGGTTGAGTCATACTCCTGTGCAGGCGCGTGCCGAGCGAGCCCGGACGCGTATTCCCCCGGCTAACAACCTGAGAGGCGGAAACGTGAAAAAGATCGGTGTGCTTTTCGGTATGGAAAATACGTTCCCCGGCGCCCTCGTGGAGAGGATCAACAGCAGGAACATCGACGGAATCACCGCGGAGTTTGTGAACATTGGGGCGATCCGGCTCGATAAACCGCCGGCGTGGTCGGTCATCGTGGATCGCATCTCGCACGATATTCCGTTCTATCGGGCGTTCCTGAAGCACGCGGTCCTGCACGGCACGACCGTGATCAACAACCCCTTCTGGTGGTCGGCGGACGACAAATTCTTCAACTACTCGCTGGCAGCAAAGCTGGACGTCGCCGCGCCGCCGACCGTGATTCTGCCCCACAAGCACTATCCCCCCGGCACGACAGACAAGTCGATGCGCAACCTGCAGTTTCCGCTCGACTGGGATGGAGTCTTTTCTTATGTCGGGTTCCCGGCGTTTCTGAAGCCGGTGAATGGCGGCGGCTGGCGCGATGTCCATCACGTCCATTCGCGCGAGGAGTTCTTCCAGGCCTACGACCAGAGCCGCGACCTGTGCATGATGCTGCAGCGGGGCGTGAAGTTCACCGAGTATTTTCGTTGCTATGTGGTCGGGCAGGAGAAGGTGCGGATCATGTACTACGATCCGCGGCGGCCGCATGCCGAGCGGTACGTAAAAAATCCGAAGCCCGCGGAGAAGAAGCTGCTCGACAAGGTAGAAGC
>DASZYN010000778.1:0-3544 GCA_035545435.1 Acidobacteriaceae bacterium
AGCCCGGATTTCGAATCGATGGAGATGGGGTAAGCGACCAGCGCGCCGGGGCCGGGATTCAGGTCGGTGTAAGAAGGATGACCCGGAGCCGAGGGCCCATAGTAGTCGAGCACATACAGTGCCGTGCCGTCCGCATTCAGCGCGAGTGCGACCGGCTCGGTGCCGGGAGTGTTCACGGTCTGCAGCGGATAGATCTTGCCGTCGGTGCCGATCGCGAACTGCACGATGGTGTTGTCGTCGTGATTGACCACGTAAAGATTCTTGCCGTTCGGCGAGGTCACTTCATCGACTGGATTGCGGCCGCCCGAAGGATACGGCGAGTCGGCGATCTGGAACAGAGCGCCGGACTCGGAGTTCACCTCGTAAACATTGATCTGGCCAGGGTTCACCTTGTTACTGGTGACGTAGAGAAAATCGATCGTATTGCTGGCGGCGCACGAAAGCAGCAGCGCCGACGCGACGGTTGCCGACGCGGCGGCCACAAGCCGCCTGCCGATTTTCTGCCATTTCTGTTGCCTGAATCCTGCTCGCATCAGTTTGTATTGGAACTGTAGAGGCACCAGGTCGGAGTTCCCACGGTCGCGAATGTCGAGCCTTTCGAGAGATTCGTGAGGGTGCCGGTATTGGGATCGAGTTTCGAGCCCGTGATATCGCTGGAGCCCGCGTTGGCGGTGTAGATGTACTGGTGCGACGGATCCTCGAAGATGCATACCGGCGTCGTGCCCACCCCGAAGGTTGCGGTGTTATTCGCCGGATTCACATTGAACAGGGTCAGAGCGCCCGAACTCTGCGTGATGTCGAATGCCGAAATCACGCTCTTGGGTGAGCCAAGGCTGGTCGACTGCGTGTTCGCGACGTACAGGTACTTCGAGTTGCTGTCGGTGGTCAGCGCGGTCATGCCCGAGGTATTCGGCGCATTGAAGGCGGCTCCGGTGGAGATGGCCGACAACAGGCCGTTGCCGCCACTGTTGGTGAACGTAAAGATCTGGTCGGTCCCGTTGTCCAGCACATAGAGGTAGGTGCCGCTGGCGCTGGTGCCGAGGACCGCGATATTGGTCGCGCCCGGCACCGGCTGCGAACCGCCCGGTACCTGTGTCAGCTGGCCGTTCGATGGGTTCACGCTGTACGCGTAGATGACCTGCCCGCTGATGCCCGGATTCGCCGGATCGCTGTTTTCGGCCGTGTACAGATAGTTGGCCAGGAAGTGGAAATCGATCGCGCCGCAGCCCAGGGGAAAGTACGTGAGCGGCGTCCCAAAGGAATTCTGCTGCTGCTGATTCTGGACGAGGAAGAGGCGTCCCGTGTTGCTGTCGATGCTGAAGACCGTGATATCGCCGGCCGGGCGATAAACGCCGGCAGACGCGTCGTAGCACGGCGTCGACGCGCTCACCGATGGCGATGCCGGCGTCGTGTTCGCATCGTTGCCCAGCGGCTGGTACTGGTCGAGCACGTAGAGGTAATTCCCGGCGGTCGACAGCGCGAGTCGCAGAGATCCGCGGCCCTGGCTGAAGTAGTTCTGCTGGAAGGCCAGTGATCCGTCGCCGCCGATGCTGAACTGAGCGATGCTGGCGCCGGTCCACGTAATGGATCCGTCCGCATTGGTCTTGGGCGTGCCCTGGTTGAGCACGTAGACGTAACGCCCGCCGTTGAGCAAGAGAGCGCGGATGGGATTGTTGCCCCCGGAACTGAGCGGACTGTGCGGAGCCTGAGTCAGCTTGCCGGTCTGGTTCTGTTCCCGGTAGGACGCCACCTGGTTGTACTGCGATCCGGTGACGATGATGTAGGCCTCAGTGTAGTAGTAGCAGGACTGGGTACCGAACCCGATGAACAGGGATGCCGCCGTGGCCAGGGCAATCCGGCCGAGTTTGCTAAACTTCATGCGCTTCCTTCACGCCGGTTCGCTGAGGGAGCGAGCCCGGACAAAGCTGTATGGATGATCCCGAACCATTGTAAATGGAACGGGGATGTTGCGCCGCGTCAGCCAGGCCGAAACAGGCGCGGGGGACGGCCCTGCTTCGGTATGGACATTAGACGCCGTAACGCGCGGGAGATCACCAGGCGGAATGGCTCACAAAATTACCGGACAACTTCACCAAACTCGGCATGCGTTTTCCGGCATCATCGGCTGGCCGACATGGCAGCCGAAGGCTTTGCCGAACTCGTCAAAATTTTGTACGGTCCCGTTGGCGCGGAAGCGGCCCGGTGAATGCGGATCGGTCTTCGCCGCCACCCGGGAGACCTGCTCGGTGCGATTCTCACACCACACCTGGGCAAAGCTGATGAAGTAGCGCTGCGCCCCGGTGTAGCCGTCGATCTTGTCGTCAATGCTCTTGCCCTCTTTGGCCAGCGTCGCGAGCAGCGCCTGCCATGCGATGCGAATCCCGCCGTTATCGGCCGTGTTTTCACCCAGGGTGAGCTTGCCGTTGAGTTTCACGCCCGGCACTGGCTCAAAGCTGCCGTACTCTTTCACCTCGCAGTCCGTCCGCTCTTCGAACTTGCTGCGATCCTCCGGCGTCCACCACTCGCGCACATTCCCCTGGCCGTCGTATTTGCTGCCCTGGTCGTCGAACCCGTGCGTCATCTCGTGCCCGATGACCACGCCGATGCCTCCAAAATTCACCGCCGGGTCTTTGCTGAAGTCATAGAAAGGCGGCTGCAGAATGCCCGCCGGGAAGTTGATGTCGTTCTGCGGCGGATTGTAGTAGGCGTTCACGGTGGGAGGCGTCATGCCCCATTCCTTCTCGTCCACCGGCTTGCCCACCTTGTTCATTTCGTAGTCGAACTCAAAAGCCGCCGAGTGGTTGAGGTCTTCGACAAAGTTCGAGCGCGTGACCTCGAACTTCGAATAGTCCCGCCACTTGTCGGGATAGCCGATCTTCTGCCGGAACGCCGCGAGCTTTTCTTCAGCCTGCTTTTTGGTCTCCTCGCTCATCCACGGCAGCGCCTGAATGTCTTTTCCGAGTGCAGTCTTCAGAGCGGCGACCAGCTGCTCCATGTTCTGTTTCGCCTGGGGCGGGAAATTCTCTTTCACCCAGTCCTGGCCCACCGCTTCGCCGAGGGCGCGATCCGTCGCTGCGGTGCAGCGCTTCCAGCGCGCGGTCTGTTCCGCCTGGCCCTGCAGCGTCTTCTGGAAGAAGTCGAAACTGGCATCCTCGAAAGGCTGCGAGAGCCAGGGAGCGACGCCGTTCAAAACGTGGAATTTCAAATAGGCTTTCAGCGCGTCGAGGCTCTGATCGCCGATGACCTGGTTTTCCGTCTTGAAGAAGTCCGGCTGCCCGACATTCAGATCGGCCACTTTCGGAGCGCCGGCTCCGGCAAAATACGCGCTCCAGTCGAAGCTGGGCTCCAGCTGATCCAGATCCGTCAGCGTCATGATGTGGTAGCGCTTGTTGGGATCGCGCAGATCGACCCGAGGCGTCGAGCCCTTCGCCAGCGCCGTCTCGATTTCCATCACGTGATCGGCGTCCGCCTTCGCCTGATCCTCCGATTCGCCGGTGAGCTTCAGCACCGCCACGATGTAGTCGTGATATTTGGCGCGGATCTC
>DASZYN010000779.1:0-19324 GCA_035545435.1 Acidobacteriaceae bacterium
CACTATTCGCTACGCCCGGATGGTTCGCTGCGCGATATTTCGCCGACGATCCTTGGACTGCTGGGGCTGCCTCAGCCGAGGCAGATGACCGGCGGCGATCTGCGGGTCAGGAAGTAAAGCCTGCCTCCACATCGTGGCCCGAGCCCGATTTCGGCGAGCGTCAGGCCACGGTGTGGTGGTCGGCCCATGCCCGCCTTAACTTTTCTGCTGCAACTCCAGCCGGAACGACCTTGCGCATCTGATAACGCGTGAGCATCCACGCTGCCGCGCCAGCCATTACACCCAACACCCAGGGACGCATCATGGAAAGAAAGCCTCAGTCGGAAAATTGCACTTCCGTGATGGATGGTCGATCTGTCGCTGCGGGATGCACGCTGGGGAACTCAACGTTCTGGAGCGCTCAGATCCTGGATGCGGTTCGTCGCATCGCGATCAATTCCTGATACAGCCCGATCGTCTGGTCGGCGATCGCGGTCCAGGAAAACTTTTCTTCGACACGCTTTCGTCCCGCCTCTCCAAACCGCCGCGCCTTGCCCGGATCGGCGAGCAGCGCTGCAATCTTTCCCGCCAACTCGCGAGAAAATTTCTCTGGATGGAGCGGGAAACTCGTGACGGGATCCTGCTCGAAGGGCACCAGATAGCCCGTCTCACCGTCGACCACCACTTCCAGAATGCCCCCGGTTGCGCTCGCGACGACCGGCGCGCGGCAGGCCATCGCTTCGAGGTTGATGATGCCGAAGGGCTCGTACACCGACGGGCAGCAAAAGACGCTGCAGTTGCTGTAGAGCTGGATCACCTCCGGCTTGGTGACCATCTTTTCGATCCAGATCACGCGCGGATTGATGGCGCGCACGCGCTCGACTTTCTCGCGCATCTCCGCGGCGATCTCGGGCGTATCCGGCGCGCCGGCGCACAGCACCACCTGGGTGTTCGGCGGCAGCTGCGGGATCGCGTCGACCAGATGCGTGACGCCTTTCTGGCGCGTGATGCGTCCGACGAACAGGACATAGGGCTGGGAGGGATCGACGCCGTACTCGAGCAGCGCCGAGGTGGACGACGTCTTCTGATACTCGTTCAGATCGATGCCGTTGTAGATCACGTGGATGCGGCCCGGATCGATCTCGGGGTACGCGCGCAGAATGTCGGTCTTCGTGCCCTGGGAGACGGCGATGACGGCATCGGCATCGAGAATCGCGGTGCGTTCCATCCAGGCGCTCATCGCGTACCCGCTGCCGAGCTGCTCCGATTTCCAGGCGCGCAGGGGTTCGAGACTGTGCGTGGTCAGCACAAAGGGAATTTTGTAAAGCTTTTTAGCCAGGAAGCCGGCCATCGCCACATACCAGGTGTGGGTGTGCACGATGTCGATCGAGCCGATCGAGGTCATCTGCGCCAGGTTCAGGCTGAAGGTTTCCAGCGCGGTTTTGAATTTCTCTTCGGTGCCCTGGCTGATCCGGGACCACGGCTGCTCGCCGCGCACTTGCAGATTTCCCTGGTCGGAATTTTGATCTCCCCAGCAGTGGACTTCGACTTCGATTTTCTTCGCAAGTTCGCGGCTCAGGTATTCAACGTGAACGCCGGCGCCGCCGTACACGTTCGGTGGGTACTCCCGAGTCATCAGACCAACGCGCAAGCCGGCCTCCTCAAGACGAACCTTCATCTTAGCGCGGCGCAGGAAGGCCGTCCCTGCGGACAACAGGGGCATCAACTCACTGCTGTGAGAGGTTTGTCGCCCGGTCAGGCCGCTTGTTCCAGCTTGATCCACGGCGGCAGGAACGAAAGCATCCAGCAGCCGTCGAATTTTCTGGTTGGCACGGTATGGCCTGCAAATTCCAGAGTGTATGGCCCTTCCGGCAGGTCGCCGGGCTCATCGACAATTCTGCACCGTGTGAATACACGGCCTGAACTGGAGCGTTCCTTCCACGTGGTCAGTACGCAATTCGCTTCGCAGTCCAGTCCCTTCAGCACTCCATGTACGCGAACAACTCCCTGCAAAATCCAGCCCTCGGAATAAATTTGCGTGCAGTTCTCGGACTTGAGATGAAAGGGGGCTCAGAAGGGTTGACTGACTGGGTATCAAATTTTGTTCCGGTTCAGAAGTCGATGTGGCCGCGGATCGCTCCCACCCAGACTGGTCCTCGCTCGCGATTGTAGCCCGGGTTGTCGATGTGCTGGAGGTCAAGCGCGATGAAAAGGCCCTTCCACGCATGCGCTGTGTAGTAGCTTTCCACGATATTCTCGCGTCCGTATGTAAGGCCGCCGTCGCCGAGCAGAAATCCCGTCCCGCCGTATTTCAGGTAATTCTGGTGGTCTTTCTTGATGGCGTTGCTGACGAAGGCTGTACCGAGTCTGTCCGACGAACGATGCCACTGGCCGCCGGTGTAGTCAGTCGCGATCACCACGGTCTGGGCGGCTTCGGTGTAGGCGAAGGACTCCTCATGATCGTCGTTCCAGCCGAAGCGCGTACCGATCCGCAAGTGATCGGTGATGTCCTGTTCGTTATTCCAGCTGAAGCCGTACTTCACGGTGCCGAAGCGTTCGACGGACGTGATGTCGGGCGTGGTAGTCAGGCCGGAGAAAAAATGCTGGACCGCGAGACGGTAGTTGCCCATGTGAGCCGTGTTCGCAAAGCCCAGAATTTTTGTCGTGCCTTTTCGGCCGCGAAGGAGGAAGCGACCGAGCTCGAACTCCCAGTTTTGACCGTGTGCGCGGGAGAAGGCCCAGTCGAGGTCGAGGCCGTTGGCGACGGTCGGCATGGCAAAGAGGCCGTAGCGGGCGCTCCATCGGCGATCGTCGTATTCGAGCACTCCGCCGACCGTGTAGCCGCGCGTATCGGCCGCGTAGTCCCAGGCTCCATTGTCATCGACGGTCCAGTTCATGAACTGGAGATGGCTGTCGCTGGCTACATCGTTGACGTCGAGAAAATCATTCGCTCCCATCTTGCCGGCGCGGATCTCAAAGCGGCGCTCCGGGACCTGCGTTGCCAGCGAGAATGGATCGCGATCGGATTCCACCATCTGGCTGGTCAGGCCAATAGTCTGATGGATTTCGCCTCGCCCGAGGTAGGGTGCCGTGCCCAGGCTCGGATTGCGGACCACGTCGAGATTCGTGAATCCGGCAAGCCCCAGCGCCTGGCCGATGCCGCGTCCGCCGGCGCTTTCCAGATCGAGAATGAGGTCGGTGTTGTAGCGCAGACTGCGATGCGGCTGAAAACCCAGGTACAGCGTTTCCACCTGCGATGTCTTGTATTCGCCGGCACTGTCGAGACTGTTGGAGCCTTCATACGGCGAATGGAAGCCAGGCTTTCCCTGAAAAATCGTGTTGGACTGGCCTGAGATCCAGTAGCGGGCGCTCTCGCTGTGGGGAAACATGGTCAACTGTGGATCAGCCGTCTTCGGGGTCTCCTGCGCCGGCGGATCCCGTTTCGCTGCCCCAGGCGGGGCATCGGGGACGCGGATTTGCGCGATGGCGAGGCTGGGTATCGTTCGTTCGTTGCTTTGGACGAAGGTCGAGGGCGCGGGAGCGTTCGGGACATCGGGAGAAGCCTGTCCCTGTGCAGCGCAGAAGGTCGCTGCGGCCAGCAAGAACAATGCATAAAGGCGGAAACGCACGGGATCTTTCTCCTGGGAATTTGCACACCGGTGCGGGATGAACCAACTGACACGGGTACGGGATCGAGGACAGATGTCAGCTCAGCGCTATTAACCATAGTTAATTAAAAAAGATTAAACGAGGATAACAAATTCCTGTGAAGGAACGGGCCGGAAAAGGTTCCACCCGATCGACAGTTCTCTTCTTTCTCAGTGCATCAGATATCATATCCCCACTGGATATCAAACCCGGTCAGGAATACCAGGGGAGGCCAGCGGTGCCCATCGAGCAGAAGGAGCAGCAAAAACTCATCGCGCGAGTTCGCCGGATTCGCGGCCAGGTGGACGCTATCGAGCGTTCGCTCGCGCAAAAGGATCACTGTGCCGACGTGCTGATGCTGCTGGCAAACATCCGCGGCGGCATCAACAGCCTGATGGCCGAGGTTCTGGAAGATCACATCCGGCTGCACATGCTGTCCGACCGGAAGAAGAGCCTCGACTCGACCGGACTGGCAGAAGATCTCATCGATCTGGTGCGCGCTTATCTAAAATGAACCGATTCCTGCAGTTCTCCGTAACAGCACGAGAAGGGAGCGAGCATGGCGACAGTGGCGGCGACGCAATCAGCTGAAAAAAGCGTGCGGACCGAGACTGTGATCCTGTGGGGGATTGCCGCGGCGGTCACTCTTGCGCATTTGCTCACCAACCAGCGCTACGGCTTCCATCGCGATGAGCTGCAGTTCCTCACTGACGCCCGGCATATGGACTGGGGGTTCGTCGCCTATCCGCCGCTGACGCCGTTTCTGGAACGCATCCAGATGAACCTCTTTGGACTGTCGATGGACGGTCTGCGGCTCTTCTCCGTGATCGGGCAGGCGGTCACGATCGTCGTCACCGGGCTGATGGCGCGCGAACTGGGGGGTGGGCGTCTGGCCCAGGTTACGGCAGTGGTTTGCATGGCGTTCGCACCGGTGCCGTTGTTCAACGGAACGGAATTTCAGTACACAAGCTTCGATTTCCTCTGGTGGGTGCTCATCGCCTACTGCGTCATCCGGCTGCTCCGCTCAGAGAATCCGCGATGGTGGCTGGCGATTGGGCTCGTGACCGGCCTGGGTCTGATGACCAAATACGCCATCGTGTTTTTTCTGGCAGGGCTGCTGGGAGGATTCCTGCTGACGCCGGCACGCCGCTATTTTGCCAGCTGGTATTTCCTCGCCGGTTCGGCGATCGCTCTGGCTATCTTCCTGCCGAACCTGATCTGGCTGGTGCGCCATGATTTCATTTCCTACCACTTTCTGCAGTCGATCCACGCGCGCGATGTTGGCGAAGGCCGGGCCGAGGGATTCCTGAGCGGGCAGTTCATGATCTGCACGAATCCGGCTGCGGCGCCGCTGTGGATTGGCGGCCTGGTGGCGTTTTTTCTGAACCGGCGTTATCGCGCGATGGCGTGGATGTACCTGATCCCGCTGGCGCTGTTTTTCTTCGGCAAAGGACGGCATTACTACATGGCCGACGGCTATCCGGCTCTGCTGGCCATGGGCGCAGTGGCGGGGGAGCGCTGGGTAGCATCGTTGAACCGGGCATGGCGGTGGTCGGTGGAAGGCATTTTCTTCACAGCCATTGCGTTTTGCGGCCTGTACATTGCGGCGATCATTCTGCCGTTCGCATCGAGCGGACCGCTGATGCGCTTCGCTCTCAAGAACAACGGCGACCTGCGCGAAGAGATCGGCTGGCAGGAAGAGCTGGCCACGATACAGGGCATTCTCGATGCCCTGCCTGCGGACCAGCGCGAGCATACGGGCATCTTTACCGGAAACTACGGTGAGGCGGGTGCGGTGGAGCTGCTCGGACCGGCGTATCATCTGCCTCCGCCGATCAGCACGACCAACTCAGCCTGGCTGCGCGGGTATCCGATTCCGCCTCCCACCACGCTGATTGTGCTGGGCCATTCGCAAAAGGGCGCGGACCGGGCATTTACCAACTGCAAAGTGGCAGGGCGGGTGCGGAACTCGCTGGGCGTGGACAACGAAGAGAGCAGCGATCATCCAGACATTTTTCTGTGCGGGCCGCCGCGACTCCCGTGGCCGGAATTCTGGAAGACCCATCAGCGCTTTGGGTGACGCGGACCATGCCTCCGCTATTGGCGCAGTTGCGCCAGGCGGTACATCAGCGCGGCGCTGAGCGAGGCCTGCTCGGGTTCCTCGAGCTTGCCGCCGTTGGCGGTCAGATAAAACACGTCGATGGCGGCCTCGCCTTCCGTGTCGATGAGCGCCACTTCGATATTGCAGCGGCAACTGGCGAAGCTGAGCACGATCTCGCGTAACAATCCGGGCGTATCCTGAGTGACGATCTGCAGCAGAGTGCTGTGCGACGAGGACTGATTGTCGAACTCCAGTCGCGTCTCGACACTGACCTTGGGCCGCGACGGCTTCAGCTTGCGTGAGCGAAGCAGCTCCTCCACCGAGACCCGGTGCAGCAGAGCGTCGCGAATGCTGGCGAGAAAGCGCTCAATCTCAGATCGGTTCAGCTCCAGGGTGCGATAGGTATCGGTGAACTGGAAGGTGTCGACGATGATGCCCGCGGTGTTGGAGAAGGCGTCGGCCTTGACGATGTTCATACCCCACGCCGAGAGAATGCCGGCCATGTCGGCAAACAAGCCGGGTCTGTCCCGCGTGACCAGCATCACTTCATTCAGCTGGCGCAGAGACCGGTACGTCAGCTGCACCGGGTCTTCCTGCAACTGCATGGCCATGCGGAAGTGGGCGGCAATCTGCTCCGGCGTCCGGCTGCTGAGGTAGCGCTGCGGCAGGCCTTCGAGGAAGCTGCGCAGCTCTTCAGTAGGAACCGCCTGCGTAGAACGGCCGGGTGTGACGGCGGGGATGAGAGCGACAATGCGGCTGAAGAACGCCGGATCGGCAGACGCGTGGTAGCGGATTTCGTCCACGCTGCGATCGAGAAAGTTCGACGCGCTCATATAGAGCTGCCACAGGCTCTCTGCCTTCCATGGCGTCAGCGCCTCGGGGGAAACCGCCCGGATATCGGCATAGGTCATCAGGGTGAGCATCTTGAGCTGGGGCTGAGTCGCCACTTTTTCCGCAAAGGCGCGAACCGTTTCGGCGTCGAAGATGTCGCGGCGCATCGCCGCCGACATGTCGAGATGATTGTGGATCACGCGGCGTACGGTCTCGCGCTCCTCCGCATCCAGCTCGAGGCGCGAGAAGAGGCTCTCGCTCAGCTCAACGCTGTTGGCGGCGTGATTCCCGATTCGGCGCGCCTTTCCCGTGTCGTGCATCAGCAGCGCCAGAAAGAACAAATCGAGGCGCTCGATTTCATGGAGCAGGCTGGCGAGCCGCTTTTCCCAGTCATGCTGCGGCTGCCGCAGCCGATGCACATTGTCGATGACGTGGAAGGTATGCTCGTCGACCGTGTAGCGGTGCCAGGTATCGCGAATCACCAGCGACTCGATGCCATGAAACTCGGGGATGATCAGCTCGAGGATGCCGAGAGCATGCATGGTGCGCAGGGCATGCGCGGCCCACGGCCCGAGCAGCACCTCCCGCAGACAGTTCCACAGAAATGGTCCTTCGGGCATCTGCACCGCCAGAATGGGCAGGGCGTCTGAGATGCGGTCTTCGGCGGCGTAGCTGAGGCGGTAGCCATGCTTGGCCATCAGGCCGAAAATCCTCAGCACGCTCTCGGCTTCGTTCACGGTCGTGCCTTCGAGCAGATCGAGCCGGCCATCCTCGAGGAAAAAATCGGTCCCGGCCACCGGAGTCCGCTTTCGGCGAAACTGTTTGTAGAAGGAGCGGCGCGGGGGCGGAACGGCATCGATGAGCAGAGAAGCGCGGCGATAGACGGTGCGCGCCTGGCGATACCAGGTGCGCATCCAGTACGCCGGGTCCGAGGTGCCTCGCGTCTCAAGCCCAATGGAGCGCGCCGCGGCCTCGTCCTGTGCGTGCCAGTCCAGGGTATTGTCGTCGCGCCCGGAGCGATAGTGCAGGAAGCATCGGACGGCCGAGAGGAAGTCGTAGGCCGATTCCGGCTCGTCGTGGGTTCCGTAAAAATCGTCGGCGGCCGAGCGCGGCCATGCCTTGTTCGCCTGGATGGAATTCAGCAGAGTGAGCCACTGCGCCAGGTGATAGTCGCGCAGGCCGCCGGGACACTCCTTCACGTTGGGCTCGACGTGGAAGATGGTATTGCCGTATTTGGCGTGCCGCGCCCGCGCCATCTCCGCCAGATTCTGCACCACCGTGTCCCATTCGCGCAGAATGACCGAGGGCAGAATCTCCTGTTCGAACTTTGCGTACAGTTCACGCCCGCCGGTCAGGTAGCGGCGATCCAGCAGGGAAACCGTGAATTCCAGATTGTCCGGATGAACCTTTTCGCATTCTTTCAGCGTTCGGGTGACCGGGCTGGCGCGCAATCCGATGTCCCACATCGCCTGGGTGCAGGCACGGATCTGATCTTTGTAGGCGGGCTCGACTTTTTCGTTGGCGCACAGAAAAAGCACATCGACGTCGGAACAGGGGAAGAGTTCGCGGCGGCCGAATCCGCCGGTGGCGACCAGCGCGATGTCGTTCTGCGATGCAGAGGGCGCGGCCTGTTCCCACAACTGACGCAGCATGGTTCCGACGATCTGCGAACGGCGCCGGATAACCGCCGAGCCGTCGCCGTTGCGCTCAAAGCTCTGACGCAACTGGGCAGAGTCGTCCTGATAGCGACTGCGGAGACGCGCCAGAGTTTGCGGCTCAGTGGTCATCAATCGGCCTGGGCCCGTCAGCCATCCAAACGTGTTCATCGTTCCGGCAGGAACGATGGGTGCGGCTGAACTTCGCTCGGACCAGCGGAACGGACGCGGGACCGAAATCAGAGCGCGGAGGGGCCGCGCTCATCGTTGCGAATGCGAATCGCGTCATCGATCTTCGAAACGAAGATCTTGCCGTCGCCGATTTTTCCCGTGCGGGCGGCTGCGAGGATGGCGTCGACAGCTTTGTCTTTCATCTCGTCGCGGACCACCATCTCGATTTTGATTTTGGGCAGGAGATCGACCGTATATTCGCGACCCCGGTAGAACTCGGTGTGGCCCTTCTGCCGGCCGTGGCCGCGGGCTTCGAGAATGGTCATGCCTTCGATGCCCGCTTCGAGCAGGGCGTCCTTGACTGCGTCCAGTTTCGATGGCTGAATCACTGCTTCGATCTTTTGCATTGCGCGCTCAAATCCTGACTGAATGTTGAGTATACGTCCAGAATCACGAACCGAAATCGTAGCCTTCTTCGCCGTGCTGTGTCACGTCCAGACCCTCGATCTCCTCCTCGCGGGTCACACGCAGGCCAACGGTCATATCCACGAGCTTCAGCAGGACCAGCGTGCCCGCGATGGACAGCGTCCACGCGATGGCCACGCCGGCCAGCTGATTCACCACCTGGTGCCAGTTGCCTTCGATCGCCCCGGTCGCCTTGCCTGCGCCGAGGATGGGGTTGATCGCGCTGGAAGCGAAGATGCCGGTGAGAATGGCGCCGATCGTGCCTCCCGCACCGTGAACGCCAAAGGCGTCCAGGGAGTCATCGTAGCCGAACCAGCTCTTAACCACCGTGACCATCAGATAGCAGAACACTCCCGCGATGAGGCCGATGATGAGGGCCGACATCGGCTGTACGAAGCCCGATGCGGGCGTGATGGCCACCAGCCCGGCCACCGCCCCGGAAATAGCGCCAAGGGCACTGGGCTTGCCGTTGCGGATCCACTCGGCGACGCTCCACCCGATGGCCGCGGCCGCCGTGGCAAAGTGCGTATTCACGAAGGCGCTGGTCGCCAGGCCGCTGGCATTCACCGCGCTGCCGGCGTTAAATCCAAACCACCCCACCCACAACAGGCAGGCGCCGATGAAGCTGAGCACGACGGAGTGCGGCGGCGATGGCTCTTTGGGGTACCCGACGCGCTTCCCGAGATACAGGGCGCAGATCAGCGCCGAAACCCCCGACGTGATGTGGACCACCGTGCCGCCCGCGAAGTCGAGGCAGGGGATCGCTCCCCCCAGGGCGGCGTTCAGAAATCCGCCTTTACCCCAAACCATATGCGCCATGGGCGAATACACCACCAGCGCCCACAGTGTCAGAAAGAGGCACATCGCGCTGAACTTCATGCGCTCGGCGAAAGCTCCGCAGATGAGTGCCGGGGTAATGATGGCAAACATCAGCTGATAGATCATGTACGTCTGCGCCGGGATGGTTGCGGCGTAGTCGGTGTCGGGCGCGAGGCCCACGTTGTGCAGGAACGCGAAGTGAAAGCCGCCGATGAAACTGTTCCCCGGGCCGAAGGCCAGGCTGTAGCCGATCAGCGCCCACAGCACGGTGACGATGCACATCATGGCGAAGCTCTGCATCATCGTGGCGAGGACATTCTTGCGCCGAACCAGGCCGCCGTAGAACAGCGCCAGGCCGGGGCCGGTCATCATCAGTACCAGCGCCGAGCTGGTCAGCATCCAGGCGTTGTCGGCGTTGGAGACGGCGGGTGCTGCGGGCGTTTGTGCGAGGGCGGCGGAAGTGCCAAGAAAAGGAAGAAGCAGAAGGGACCCAATCAGACGACGAGGGTGCATATCACTCCGTTTTGCGTAGACGGAAATATGTCACGACGTGGTGACCGGCAGGCGATCCTGCAACGGATGATCGACGGGGAGATCCGTGGGTTTGCAGGATTGACCTGAGTCTCACTGTTACATATTTTTCGCGAATCGAAAACAGAGAAATCGCCGCTAAGCCGTCGCCCCATCCCGCCCGGAAGATTTCGCCGTTGATTGCGTCCATCCCGGTTCCAGCCATCGATGAATTCATTCCGGAATACGGGACGAAGGTACCCTGGACAGAGTCTTCACCAGGCGATCCGGACCGCGCCGGGAAGGTATCATGGGTGAATGAGCGAAGCATTGCGCGACCGCAGGCTTTTCGGCACGCTGGAAAGCAGCGCGAAGAACCAGGAAAAGGTTCTGGAAGCGAGCTATGGTTTTGAGCAACCGGAAGGCGTTTTTCTGACCACCGCCGACGCGGCCATCAACTGGGTCCGGAAAAACTCCATCTGGCCGATGACTTTCGGCCTGGCCTGCTGCGCGATCGAGATGATGTCGATGGGCGCTTCGCGGTTTGACGTAGCGCGCTTCGGCGCCGAAGTTTTCCGGCCCTCGCCGCGGCAGTCCGATCTGATGGTGATCGCCGGCCGCGTTTCCTGGAAAATGGCGCCCGTCATCCGCCGGCTCTACGACCAGATGCCGGAGCCCAAATGGGTAATTTCGATGGGAGCGTGCGCGACGTCGGGCGGCGTATTTAACAATTATGCACTTGTGCAGGGAGTTAATCAGGTGATCCCCGTCGACGTCTACGTACCCGGCTGTCCACCCCGTCCCGAGCAACTCCTGTACGCCATCACGCTTCTTCAGGAGAAGATCCAGCACGAGCAGGGTAGTTTCCGCCGCGCGCTGAACTTGCAATGATCAAGGCAAGTTGAGTACTCTAATGTCAACGCAGCGCTGGTCGTTTCATGGCGCTGCAGCATCTCCCCCTGATTCAGAACGTTAGTTAGTTGTCGAATAGTAGTCCCATGCAGAGGTTAACGACTTCGACACGTAGTGGGTTTTGGTTAACCACGCCGGGGACTTATTGAAATAATCAATGCTGGCGGTCGATACGCTTGTGGTGACGACAGGTTTTCAGATGTCTCCGTCGGGCCCCCGTCATCCGTCAGCACGAATCCTGGGCAGCAAATTCAGGTTTATAGCTGCTTTGTTATGAGCCATCATTCGTATTTTCGGAGGATAGACGCATGGATTTTCGTCCATTGAACGGTGGACGCCGAACGTTACTCGCCGTGGGCGCCCTGGTGCTTGGCGCGGCAACGGTAGTGGGACAAACTTCGCCCCCGTCGGCTCCCGTCCCCCACGACCGGCAGGAATCCCCTTCCCGCTGGGACGTATTTATGGGGTATTCATACGTCGGACCTCACGGCACGGTCTCCACGCCCCTGCCCGCCGGAGGAACGACCGATCTGAATTACTCTTCGATCGACTACGGCGCGATCGGGAGTGTTGCTTACTATTTCAACCGCTATGTCGGCGGCCAGATCGAGTACGCCAACCACCCCAACGGCGCGAATGACGGTGCCCAGACCGCCCAGGCCGGCATGATCTTCCGTTATCCCGCCGAGGGAATGACGTGGTTCGCCCATGGACTGGCGGGAGGTGTCCGCCTCGGCGGCCCAAACATCTCCGGCGACGGGAATTACCCCAAGCATGCCTACACATGGGGTCCGGCGCTCACTGTCGGAGGCGGCCTGGACTATGACCTGCCGTTCTTCGACCACCGTTTTGCTATCCGGGTCTTTCAGGCTGACTACGAATACTGGCACGCGAATTTCGGCCCGGGTCCGACAAATCCCCCGATCAGCGGCCGCGCGAATGTCGATGCGGCCCGGCTCAGCGCCGGAATCGTGCTCCACTTCGGCAGCATCGTTCCCCCGCCTCCGGTCCAGTATGCCTGCGTCGTGAACCCCTCCTCTGTTTTCCCGGGTGAACAGGTCACCGTTACCGGCACCGCCACCAACCTCAATCCGAAAAAAACGCCGGCCTATACCTGGAGCGGGCAGGGCCTGACCGTAGGCGGGACCAACCCGACGTCCACCATCGACACCGGCAACCTGCAGCCGGGCAACTACACCGTGACGGGCCATGTCAGCCAGGGCCCGAAGGCCGGCCAGTCCGCTGATTGCACCGCGCAGTTCACGGTGAAGCAGTTCGAGCCTCCGACGGTTAGCTGCACGGCCAATCCAACCACCGTGAAGCCCGGCGAGAGCTCCACCATCACCTGCAACGGCGTGAGCCCGCAAAGCCGTCCGCTGACCTACAGCTACTCGGCTTCCGCTGGGTCCATCAACGGGACCGGCAACACGGCGACCCTCTCCACCTCCGGCGCTCCCGCGGGCACCATTACGGTGACCGGCACAGTGCAGGACGACAAGGGCCAGACGGCTTCGGCGACAACCACGGTCAACGTGGAAGCACCGCCGCCGCCGCCCGCTCCGAAAACGCAGACGCTCTGCTCGATCCAGTTCGATAAGGACAAGCGGCGTCCCGCGCGTGTGGACAACGAAGCCAAGGCTTGCCTGGACGACGTAGCCCTCAACGCTCAGCAGAAGGCGGATGCCTCTCTGGTGGTGGTGGGGAACTCGGCTCCGGTTCCGGCGCACAAACACCACACCCGCAACGAAATGACTGCCGAAAAACTGGCGGCACAGCGTGCGGTCAATACCAAGGCCTACCTGGTGACGGAGAAGGGCATCGATGCCAGCCGCATCCAGGTGAGGACGGGCAGCAACGGTCAGAACGAGGTGGAGAACTACCTGGTTCCGGCAGGCGCAACCTTCGACAACGACGTGCCGGGAGCAACGGCAGTCGACGAAGGCGCAGTGAAGGCCCAGCCTCGCACCGCGCCACACCGTCATCACCGGGCGGCGAAAAAGGCCCAGTAGTCCAACCCGCGAAACAAAGCAGGGCTGGCCGGAATTCCGGTCAGCCCTCTTTCTTTTGGCAGGCGCTGTCCGTTCCGGTTGGGAATAGCCCCTTCCCTGTTGCCCGGAATGGGACCTTGGCTCCTCACGCGCCGTCGAATTGCCGGCAAAACCCGTTAGCATGGAATCGGGCGGTGCGCCTTGCGAAGCCCGGCTGCCCTGGCCTGCCCGCTTTAATTACGAATGATGAAGTGGATGCGAATTCGATTTTTCCTCGCCGTCTCTGCGGCTCTTCTGCCTTGTTTGTGCGCTGCTGCCGGTTTCGCGGCCAATCCTGGCCCCTGGTCCCCGACGGGGCCCGATGGCGGGGATGCCCGCCGTTTCGCCTTCAGTCCGCACGACCCCAGCCGCATTTATCTGGGCACAACCGATTCCTGGATTTACGTCTCTTCCGACGGCGGTTCTTCGTGGTCGAGACTCGCCCGGCTCGGTACCGAAGACGATCTGGTAGTCGATAGCCTCATTGCCGATCGCACCGATCCCAGGACACTCTATGCCGGGGTTTGGGCCATCGACCATCCCGACGGCGGCGTTTACATCAGCCACGATGAAGGCCGGACGTGGAACCCTGCCCCCGAGATGCGCGGCCAGTCCGTGCGCGCCCTCACCCAGGCGACATCCAATCCGCGCATCCTGGTTGCCGGTACGCTGAGCGGGGTCTATCGAAGCATGGACGATGGCCGGCACTGGCGCGAGATCAGCCCGCCAGGCGGCAAAGAGATTCACGAAGTCGAGTCGATCGCGATCGATCCCTATGATCCGGAGATCATTTACGCGGGCACCTGGCATCTTCCCTGGAAAACCAGCGACGGGGGCGCGCACTGGAAGAGCATCGATCAGGGAATTATTGACGATTCCGACGTTTTTTCGATGATCGTCGACCCTTCCCGCCCCAGCGTGATGTTTCTCAGCGCCTGCTCCGGTATCTACCGCACCGACAACTTCGGCTATGAGTTTCGCAAGGTTCAGGGGATCCCCTCGACGGCGCGGCGCACGCGTTCGCTGCTGATGGATCCCACCGACCGCAACACGGTGTATGCCGGCACCACCGAGGGGCTTTACAAGACCACCGACGGCGGCGACAACTGGTCGCGCATGACCGATCCCAACGTGATCGTGAACGATGTCTACGTCGATCCGCGGAACCCGAAGCACGTCCTTCTGGCCACCGATCGCAGTGGCGTTCTGGCCAGTGAGGATGGGGCTGCCGGTTTTCAGGCCTCCAATACAGGCTTTTCGCAGCGCCAGGTTTCGTCGCTGCTCGTGGATGGCAAATCCCCGGGAACCATCTACGCCGGGGTCATCAACGACAAGGTGTACGGAGGCGTCTTCGTCAGTACCGACCAGGGCAGGACCTGGAAGCAGCAGAGCGAGGGTCTGAACGGCCACGACGTTTTTGTGCTCGCGCAAGGCCAGGATGGCGCCCTGCTGGCGGGAAGCAGCAACGGCATCTTTCGCTGGGATGGGAATTCCTGGGTGCACGCCGACTCGGTCGCGAGCCAGCCTGATCCCCCGGCGCCGGCAAAGCGGGAAAGAACCAGGAGAGGGGTAGGGAAACAGGGTCACCCCATTGCGACGAGAGTCCGACAGGATCCCGTCGAGCTGCGGGGGCGCGTGAGCGCGCTCGAGGCAGACGGATCCCTGTGGTTTGCCGCGGCGGCGCAGGGAATTTTTCAAAGTGCCGATGGCGGAGCTTCGTGGACCCCCGTCGTGCTGCCGGAATCGATGGGTGTGCGCAACGGCTTCGGCGGCTATCGGACCATCGCCGCCCAGGGGCAGAACATCTTCATCGGGCGTCGTGAAGGCATGATTGCTTCCGAAGACAGAGGCGTCACCTGGCGCGCGCTGGCTCTCCCTTCCGGACTCACGGCCCTGTCCAGTCTCGCGCTCTCGCCCGACGGCACGCTGTGGGCCGGAGGCCGGGAAGGCATTTTCTCCTCCAGCGATCGGGGACGCTCGTGGAGCCTTCAGAAGAGGGTCCCGGTCGTCGCCGTCAACAGCCTCACCTGGGATGCGTCGCTGAACCGCCTGATGATCACCTGCGATGTGGGCACGGTCATTTACGCCGTCGATCCCCACGACGAATCCTGGACGTGGTGGAACGCCGGGTGGACGGTGCATGCGGTGGCCTCGCTGGGCCGGCGGCTCGCGGCGGCATCGTCCTACAGCGGCGTGGTGATGCAGCCGGAGGTCGAGGCCTCGGTAAAAACAGGCGATGCTGTGCAGGATGCGCGAAGATAAGCGGTGGCCTTTTCGCTTCGTGCTGTGTCGCCGGACGACCTTCCCAGGCTCTACGCCCTGGATCAGGCCTGCTTCGAGCCCGGCATCGCGTGGTCGAAGGCGGAGCTGCTGTACTTTCTGAAATATCCAGGCAATATCGGCGTTCTGGTCGAGGACGAATCCGGCCGCCTCGCCGGTTTTGCGATTGCCGGCAAACAGCGGCGTCAGGGCGCACTGTTCGGCCGGCTCATCACCATCGACGTGGATGCCTCTTGGCGGCGTCGCGGCGTCGGGCAGCTGCTTCTGCAGGAAACCGAGCGTCAGCTGCGAACGGCGGGCGCCACAGCGATCCTTCTCGAAGTCTCAGTCGAAAATCTCACGGCCCGGAGTTTTTACGAGCGTCATGGTTTTGTGCGCACCGGGCGCATTCCCGGTTACTACCTGGGCCGTATCGACGCCCTGGTGATGGAAAAGCCGCTTTGAGAGGGTGAATGCGCGGCGCTTCCTCTTCGCGCACACGCGACTAGAATGAAGACAATGCTACGGACCAGGGTGAAGATCGCGTGCAGGATTGCGGCGCTCGTGTCCCTCTCCTGTGCCGCCGCCTTTCCGCAGGCCGTCAGGGACCTTCCCAAACCCACCGACTACGTTAGCGACATCGCGCACGTGCTGTCGGCCCAGACCATCGACCGGATCAATCATCTCTGTGGCGAGGTGGATCACGAGGCGAAGGCACAGATCGCCGTGGTCACCATCAACACGACGAATGGTCAGCCCATCCAGCCGTATGCCGTCGAACTGGAAGACGCCTGGAAGGTCGGCCCGAAGGGTTCCGATCGCGGCCTGCTGATTCTGTTCGCCGTGAACGACCGCAAGTACTGGATCGAGACCGGCTATGGGCTGGAAGGAATTCTTCCGGACGGCAAAGTCGGGCAAATCGGCCGCCAGATGGTGCCGATGCTGCGCAACAACGACTTTGACGGCGCGGTCACTCTGGCGGTCGACGAGACCTCCCAGATCATCGCCCAGGATGCAGGTGTGAAACTGCAGCCGCTGTCGCGATGGGGCGCGCAACAGCAGCAGCCGCACGCGACCGCCGGCCAGATTATCGGCGGCATCGTCTTCCTCATCCTGATCGTGATCTTCCTCATCTGGGCTGGCGGCAACGGCATTCTGGGATTCCTGCTCGGCATGTTCCTCGGCGGCGGACGCTGGGGCGGTGGAGGCCGCTGGGGCGGAGGCGGTTGGGGCGGTGGCGGTTTCGGCGGCGGAGGCTTCGGCGGTGGGGGTGGAGGCGGCAGCGGTTTTGGCGGCTTCGGCGGCGGCAGTACCGGCGGCGGCGGCGCTGGAGGCAGTTGGTAACATCGAATCGGATGGGTAAGGGAGAGCAACGCAATGATGCGTCGTGGTCTTTGGATCGCAGTAGCGGTTGTGGGAGTGATTGTCCTGGCCGGCCTGCTGGTGGTCGGCAGCTACGTCAGCGCGCAGAGGCAAATGGTGAACAAGCAGGAAGCCGTGAACGCGCAGTGGTCGAACGTGCAGGCGCAGCTGCAGCGTCGCGCCGATCTGATTCCGAATCTCGTGGCCACGGTGAAGGGCTACGCAGCGCACGAGGAAACCGTGTTCGCCGATGTCGATAAGGCCCGCGAGTCTCTGCTGGCCGCTCGTGACCCGCAGGGAAAAATCGCCGCGAACAATCAGCTGGATGGGGCGCTGGGGCGGCTGCTGGCCATCGCCGAGAACTACCCGAATCTCAAGGCGAACGAGAACTTCCTGCAGCTCCAGGATCAGCTGGAGGGCACGGAGAATCGTATTGCGGTGGAACGGCAGCGCTACAACCGCGCTGTGCAGGACTACAACACCTTCATCGAGCAGATTCCGAATAACATCTGGGCGCGCATCGGCGGTTTCCAGCGCAACAACGCTTACTTCGAGGCGAGTCCTTCATCGCAGAATGCGCCGCAGGTGCATTTCTGAGGCCACGGCCAGCTACCCCGCGATCAGGATGCGCAGATCGCGCAGATTATTGCCGGTCGGTCCGGTGACGACGGTATCGCCCAGCGCGGTAAACAGCGTGCAGGCATCGAACTGCGCCAGGGTTTTCTCGGGATCGAAATTGTAACGGCGCGCGCGCGTAATGGTCGTGGTGTCGGCGATCGCGCCCGCCGCCGGGCTGTTGCCGTCAATCCCGTCCGATCCCGCACTCAGAACCGCCAACGGCTCACCTTCAAACCGGGCCAGATCGAGAGCGCATTGCAGCGCAAACTGCTGGTTGCGCCCGCCGCATCCAGGATTTTTGCCCAGATTCACCGTGACCTCGCCGCTCGAAAGCAGGCAGACGCGCGTGTATTCGCCGCGCAACTCGTGGAAGCGCGCCAGCAGATATTTCGCCGCCTCGGCGTAATCCCAGTCGTCGCAGGTGTTGTCGATGATGACCTTGTAGCCGAGCGACTGCGCGTGATCGCGCGCGGCGTTCACGAAGTCGTGGTTCGACAGCAGCGTGTCGAACTGCGCGTGCTGAAAGGCCGCCGCGGATCCCTGCTCATCCTTCGCCCGCCCCGATGCCGACTCCTCTTTGATGAGTCCCTCGAAGTACTCGCGCACAGCCGGCGGAAACTTCTCCAGCAGATGGAAGCGCTCGAGAATCTCCCTGCACTCCGCCATGGTCGAATAGTCCGGCAGCGTCGGCGAAGACGCAACCGCGGCAAGATCCTTGAGCGGAACATCGGCCAGTAGCAGCGAGAGTTTCTCCGCGGCGGGAGCCGCAAGCGCCAGACGCCCCCCCTTCACCGCGGAAAAATACTTGCGGACGGTGTTGATCTCCGTGATGGTCGCGCCGCTGGCAACCAGCGTCTCGTGGAACGCGATCGTGTCATCCAGTGTGATCTTCTTGTCGCGCGGCAGTTCGTGCATCGCCGATCCGCCGCCGCTGATCAGAAAAAAGATAAACGTGGTCTTCTTCGCATGCTTCAGCAGCGCCAGCGTGGCGCGCGCTGCGGCGAACGAATCCTCGTTCGGCAGCGGGTGCCCGCCCTCAAAATAGCGAATGTGCCGGTGGCGCTTTTTGGGTACATCCGGTGCCGAGCACACGCCGTGCACATGCATCTTCGGCGGCAGCCGTTCCAGCAGCGCATTCAGCATACTCAGCGCCGCCTTGCCAAACGCAATCACGTAGATCTCTTTGAATCCCTCAAGCGATTGGGAGATGGAAGGCAAACGCGGGGAGGGATGCCGTACCAGGGTTTTGCCTTCGAAGTGCAGATGCCGGTCGAAGGCTTTTGGGATATCGCAGGCCTGCAGCGCTCGATCGAAGATGTCTCTGGAACTTGCGTGGATTTCTTCGAGAGAGGTCATGATTCCTGGAGAGCCGGGAAGCGGTGGCACGCCCACGTGCGAATGGCTTTTCTCACTTCCTCCAGCTTACCCGCAAAAAAATGATCCGCTTCGGAAATCCACACCAGCTCTTTCGGTTCCTGCGCCATCGCGACCGCGGCCTCGACGTCGGCGACCGGGCCGTACGGATCGCGCGTGCCGCTCACGAACAGCTTGGGCTGCGGGCACTCGTGCAGGAATTCGTAGCTGTAGTCGCGCCCTTCCGCCTGCCTCGGCATGCCCAGCGTGACCAGGCCGGCCACGCGGGGATCGCCACAGCAGGCACGCAAGCCGACATACGAGCCAAACGAAAACCCGGCAAACAGCACCGGGCGATGAAATTCGCGATCCAGCCAGTCGAGTGCGGCACGCACATCCTCCTGTTCGCCCTGGCCGTAATCGTGCTCGCCTTCGCTCAGCTCCGTCCCGCGAAAGTTGAATCGCAGCACCGGCAGCCCGAAACTCTGAAACGCTTTCATCGCGTGATAAACGACCTTGTTGTGCATCGTTCCGCCGCCCAGTGGATGCGGATGGCAGACCAGAGCCGCGTACGGCGCATCGGGCTTGCCGGCATTCAGAAGCGCTTCCAGCCG
>DASZYN010000780.1:0-1535 GCA_035545435.1 Acidobacteriaceae bacterium
GCGTTGAAGACCCGGTTGCGGACAAACTCGAAGGCGCTGCCATGCCAGTTGTTGGTGCCTGATTTCGTGACCACGTTGACGACGGCGCCGGCGTTGTTACCGTACTGGGCGTCGAAGCTGTTGGTCTGCACGCTGAATTCCTGCAGCGCATCAGGGAAAGGGAAGGGATTGTTGGTGTTGCTCATCAGGTCTTCGTTGCTGGCGCCGTCGAGGTTGTAGCCGATCTGGTCGGGACGGGTGCCATTGACGGAGATCGCTTCCGCGCCCGGAACCTGCTTTGTATCGCCCTGCTGGGTGCCCGCATTGTTCGCTGACAGATTCACTGCGCCGGGAACGAGGAGTGTGAGGTCGGCGGCGTTTCTGCCGTTGAGGGGAATGTCCACCAGGCGCGACTGCTCGATGACCTGACCGAGAGTGGGGCTGATGGTATTGACCTGGACCGCGGAGGTTTCAACGGTGACGCGCTGGGTGATCGCACCGACTTCCAGCTTCACGTCCATGTCGCGGATCTGATCGGCGAGCAGCACAATGTTTTGTTGGTAGCTCTTGAAGCCCTGCGCTTCGACGGTGACTGAGTAGGTGGCTGGAGGCAGGGACGGAACGTTGAACTGGCCGGCGCCGTTGGTGGTAACGGTTCGGGTGGTTCCGGTGTTGACCTGCGTGATCTTGACGCTTGCTCCGCCCACCATGGCGCCCTGAGCGTCGGCGATGGTTCCGGTGATTGCGCCGTTGCCGGTCTGGGCGAAGGCAAAACCGGTGCATACCAGCAGGACGCCCAGAACGATGGCTCCGACACGCCGGAATGGGCCGGTGGCCTCCCAGAAAGTCTCCGTTTTCATTGAATCCTCCTAAAATCGACAGCTTCACTGCAATTTTGTTTGAGACATAGACTATGAGTCTCTTGATGGCACGCGAATTTACGCTGCCGTCGTGAGGACTGTCAATGAAATTGTGGGGCTTACGGAGGCGGTATATCCATGCTGGTAAACAGGAAACCCTGCGATGGTTGGATTGTTGGGCGATTACAGAGGGGCGGGAGGTTGTTACGATCGTGCCGCGCGCACGCGGGGCGTCCGCAATTTGTTGTTGAGCAAAACAGATGAGGCGGCGGAGCAGCTGGGGACGGCGGAAGTTCAGGGGCAGTTCGCCTGCCTCGGCGGCCCGTGCCTGGGGTCTGTTTTCTATCGCCGCTTTATACTTCTCCGTCGAACCTCGCTCGGCAGTTGCGAGGGGCGACCCTCTCCATGACTTCTGCTCTGGAATCCATCCGGGTGGTTGAACTCACCGAGGCGCTCGCTGGCCCCTACTGCGCGATGCTGCTGGGCGATCTTGGCGCGGACGTCATTAAGGTGGAGCGCCCGAAGATCGGCGACCAGGCACGCCGCTGGGGCCCGCCGTACTGCGGGAGCGAATCCGCGTATTTTCTGGCGGCCAATCGCAATAAGCGGTCGATTGCCATCGATTACGACGATGGTGCGGGCCGCGAGGTGCTGGAGCGGCTGCTGGCGAGGGCGGATGTGTTCCTTGTGAATCAG
>DASZYN010000781.1:0-1543 GCA_035545435.1 Acidobacteriaceae bacterium
CGACCTCGATCAGATCATCGCCCGCATCCGCCACCACGGCCGCATGGCCGGCATGATCACCAACGGCTACCTGCTCGTCCCCGAGCGCATCCAGCGCCTCAACAAGGCCGGCCTCGACCACCTCCAGATCTCCATCGACAACGTCAACCCCGACGAGATCTCCAAGAAATCCCTTAAGGTCCTCGACAAGAAACTCGAGATGCTCTCCGAACACGCCGACTTCCACGTCAACATCAATTCCGTCGTCGGCGGCGGCATCAAGAATCCCAACGACGCCCTCGTGATCGGCCGCCGCGCCCTTTCCCTCGGTTTCACCTCCACCATCGGCATCATCCACGATGGAGACGGCCAGCTGAAGCCCCTCGGCGACGAAGAACGCAAAGTCTGGTCCGAGATGCGCTCCTGGAAGAAAAAGAATTACTCCCGCTTCAATCACTTCCAGGTCAACATCGCCAACGGCCAGCCCAACGACTGGCGCTGCCGCGCCGGCTCTCGCTTCCTCTACATCTGCGAGAACGGCCTCGTCCACTACTGCTCCCAACAGCGCGGCTACCCCGGCGTTCCCCTCGCCGGCTACACCAAAGCCGACCTCAGGCGCGAATTCCTCACCGAAAAAGGCTGCGCTCCCAACTGCACCGTCAGCTGCGTCCACCAGATCTCGTTCATCGACTACTGGCGATCCCCGCAGCGCCCGAATCCCCCAGCGGCAGCAAACGCAGATGGTCTGGTGAACATTCAGCTGTAAGGAGCCTCAGACTCAATACTTCGCGATTTCGCTGTCGGGGATCAAAGCCGCCCGCGCGAACGCCTCGATGAGTGCCACGTACAGATCGGTCACCGATCGTCTGTAGATCGGTTCCCAATCGATCTCGTCGTGGATTGCAAAAATGTCTGCGACCTCAGGGATTGTCGTCTCCCATTTCCAGATCGAATATTCCAGATGACTGGCAGCAGCCCAGGAGTTCCTTTCTCCCGCGATGACCTCTCTCGCGATTTGGCACGTCTCCAGCAACTTCGCCTGCTGTTGCGATAGCAAGAGAGGAAATCCCAGCTCGCGGAACGTCTTTGTGACGATTTCTGCGACATCAGCACAGCACGTCACGTTCGTTTCGCCGGCGAGCCGTCTCAGAGCTGGACTGTCATATCCAGCTTCCAGGAGGTCTGCTGCGATTCCTGGCATTTTCTCGCCGGAGATTCCGTGACTTGCCCACTGAAGAGCGATTCGCATCGGCGATAGCAACGGCTCCGGCCTGGGGACTTCCGGAAACTCCTCAGCGAACGAAATCGCTGGACTCGAGTAGATACCCGACAAATCGTTCCCTGACAAACCCGAGAAGAATGCTTGCAGCGAGACCCTGGCCACCGATCAATTATGCAGCGGGAACCAGCAATTCCCGCCCATCTCAGGCTGGTGTTCCCGACCATTCGTGCTTCTCAGCGCTCGCCTCCACAGCCCCGCCGGACTCGTGCCGCACCTTCTTCCGCGACGCGCGCTTCCGCGTGTACATATCGGAGTCCGCCGCGACGAACAGCTCTTCGCAGC
>DASZYN010000782.1:0-2757 GCA_035545435.1 Acidobacteriaceae bacterium
GCATATGCCATTACGATATCCGCTAACGAAAGATGCTGACGCCGACGGTGTATCTTTCGAGGGAGTGCAGGTGCGGGCTCGGTAACGTAACAGTTGCCTTCATACTTGCGCTGATTCTGTGGTCTGAGCCGCGAACCCGCCGCTCTGAGGGGAAGATTGTTCCCTGGTCCACACCTTGTGGAACGGCCGGATCTTATCGATCCGGCCATTGATTTTGTGGGGTTTAGGAGGGTCGTTGTTCGAGGCCTTTTGAAACGGCCCTGAGCATCTTGTGAAGGTCACGGAGGATGCCGCGGATTTCCCGGAGCTGGCGCTGCTGGAAGAGGGCGGCGGAGTTGGGCTGGGAGAACTGACGGCGCAGAGCGTCGAGTTGTTCGACGCCGTGGCGGTAACGACGCGTGAGGTCGCCGATGGCCCAGCCGGTGATCAGCCCAACGGCGGCGGTCATCAGCATACCGATGAAGGTGAGAGCGATGGAGTGGTTCATGCAGGCCTCCTCATGGCCGGTTCGAGACGGAGCAGGACGGTGGGGCGGTAGATGACAGCGAGCACCTTCATAGCGACAGCTCGGCGGATGGGGCGTGCTCGTGAAGCAGGCGGTGGATGGTGGTCCTTGAGACGCGGTAGCTCTGCGCCAGCTGGCCGAGGCTCTGGCCGTGCTGACGATCGCGAAGGATCGCGGTGCGGTCGAGATCCAGCGGTCTGCGTCCGATATGCCGGCCTTCAAGCCGGGCGCGGCGCATGCCCGCGCGCACCCGTTCGACGATGAGGCTGCGCTCCAACTCGGCAACGGCTCCAACGATGGTCATGATGGCGCGACCCAGCGGTCCGCCGGTGTCGATTTGTTCGCGGAAGGAGACGAACTCGATGCCGAGGTGGTTGAGCTCGTCGAGAACCTCGAGCATGTGGCGGGTGGAGCGAGCGAGGCGGTCGAAGGCCCAGATTACGAGCACATCGAAGCGGCCATGGCGCGCATCGCGCATCAGCTGGTCGAGTCCCGGCCGGCGCGCCTTCACGCCGGAGATCGTATCGGTGTACTCCGCCACGATGGGGAAGCCGCGCTGAGCGGCGAGCTGGCGGAGGTCTAAGGTCTGGGTCTCGGGATGCTGATCGACGGTTGAGACCCTCATATAAAGAGCGGCGCGTTTCACCGGCGCCGCCCTCGGGGAGAGTGTTCGCGGACATAGTTGCTGACGAACTTCAGCAGCAGGTCGGTCATGTTCTCGCCTCGGGCCGCAGCCAGAGATTTGAACTGGTTGTGCAATTGAATCGGTATGTTCACGTTCAAGCGCTTCGTCTCCGTTGTTTCGGTGCGTGGGATGGAACTCACCTCCTTCCTCAGAAGGTGAGCTTATACGGTTATGAGTAACGCGGCCAGAGCGGGGGAGGGAGGCTCCGGCCCCGGGTTGAGGGTTCAGGGCAGACGGCGCAGCCGGGACAGTTCCTCCCAGTCGACCCGCAGGACCTCGGCCACCGGGCGCAGGCACTCGGAATCGACGGGCGGATGGCCCGACTCCATGGCTTCCCACTGGGTGAATTCCATGCCGGCCAGGCGGGCGGCCTTCTGGATGCTGAGTCCGCGGGCAAGGCGCAGATTGCGGATCGCGTCGGCGAAGTACCACCGCCAGATATCGTTCGGGTGGCGGCCGGGGCAAAAGGTGTCGGTGGAATAAGGCAGAGGATACTGACGATGCATACTCATGTACTCATTACTCCTGAGAGGCTTCCCCGTCAAGAGGGTCAGCCCGATTGACTTACAGGCTGAGTGTGACCCCGACCCGCCTTCCAGCCAAAGCCAGGATATACCTGCCGCAGCTGGCCGTCGGACAGGACACGGAGTTGGCCACCCCCTGGTACTCCGATCAGATCCTTCCCTTCGACATCACCCTTGCCGCCTCGAACGAATATGGCGCGCTGGCGGGTGCAAGGCTGCTCGGTGTGGAGATCCTGACCGAAGGCACCGGCGTTTCGATCGACGACACCGTCACCGAAACCCAGGCTACCTTCGTCGCCCGCGGCATCGAGCCGCTGCAGGCCGTGCAGACCAACTTCACGGCTGCGGCTCTGGCTGCAGCGCAGGTCGCTCTCTCGGCGTAACCTGGTGCCTCCCCGGCCGGAGCACATATTTTTCCCCGCGCGCGCGAAACCCTGCCTCCGGCCGGGCCCGCAACCTCGATCCGCAACGCCCGATCCACAACGCCAAGTCCCACCCTCCGCTGCGCACGTTCCGCGACTCCGAGTTCGCGCCTGCGGTCCGGCTCTTCTCGTCTGCCGATCGTTCTACGAACCTGCCCAACCGGACAGGCGGTTCGGGCTCGAGGCTCGACAGGGCTGACCTGTTCGCGGGAGAAAAACACTGCTCTCCGGGAGGAACTGTCTTCCTGCTGTGGGGGCTGCCCAGGCTCCTCTCTCTCGCCGAGACTCTCCTCCCGAGGTCCCCTGGCTCTATCTATTTAGAAGGAGAAGAGACCGCTTCCGGGTCGCTCCTCCACCGGTCAAAACCCGCCCATCCTGAGCCCCCCGGCGCCGCCGCGCCGGACGCTCCAACCCTCCTGGCTCTCTGGTTACATCCGGCCCAATCAAGCCTGCACGTTTTCCGGAGCTGAAATCACAGCGCAGGCCGGGTTCCCCCGTGTTTCCAACGTGACAAGCGCAACGTGGAACCAATTAACCCCGCAGAATGCCCTCCCGGACTCCCTCTTAGCCTGCCTCTTCCGTTACTCATCAGTACCTTTTCCCCCAGCCCCAGGCTGCCCC
>DASZYN010000783.1:0-4147 GCA_035545435.1 Acidobacteriaceae bacterium
GGAAAAGAAGTTGTGCGCATCATCGTCGTGCCGCGAAAGCTGATCAACATTGTGGTGAAGTAGAACCTGTGCACGTATCGACTTCGCAGGCAGAACCGCCGTACGCGCAGCACCGTGGAACGCAGTCTTTCGTGCAGATCCTCGCGCTCGTCTGGCGGCGCCCCTCTTTGGTAGCGCTGGAACTGCTCTGGCGCTGGACCTTCGGCATCCCCCTCCTCGCGCTCCTCGGTTTCGTCGGAACGCATATCTGGATCGAGCAGGAAGCATCTCTTCGCGCCACCGGCGTCTTTGAATTTTCGCTCCAGTACGCATGGCAGAGCGCGCTGCAAGTCGCCGACGCCATCGATGTGCTCAAGCCCCCGGTGCTGCATGTCCTCGCCTGGCTCCTGCCGCTCGCAATCGTCGCATGGGCCGTCGCCTCGGGACTGGGACGCAATGTAGTCGTGCGCCGGTTCCGCACACAAACGGCATGGCGCCCCGCCACCATGATCGTCCTGCAGATGTTGCGGGCCGTAGCGCTGATCGGGACTTACCTGGTCTGGTATCTCGCCGTCCGCTGGGCGGCAAACTTCACGCTGACTCGGGCCACGTCGAATCCCGCCGCCCAGGATGAGCCCAACCTGGTCCTCTACTGTGCGCTCGTGATCATCTTCTCCCTCGGCATCTTCACCCTTTGGGCGCTCCTGAGCTGGGTTTTCTCCATCGCGCCTCTCCTGGTCCTGCTGCAGAACCTCGGTATAGGCGGAAGCCTTGCACGGAGCCTGCAACTCGGTCCGCTCAAAGGAAAGCTGATCGAGATCAACCTCGTGATGGGTATCGCCAAGCTCGGAATGATCGTGCTCGCCATGGTCTTCTCAGCAACGCCGCTTCCGTTTGAAGCCGAGATCCATGGCAGTGCTCTCTACGCTTGGTGGGCAGTCGTGACGGTCCTTTATCTGGTGGCGTCCGACTTCTTCCAGGTCGCGCGCGTCGTCGCGTTTCTGGAGCTGTGGGAATTCCCCCGCCTTCCGCAAAGCGGCCCGCCTTTGCGCTGATCCACACTCTCATCACCGGCCCACCGCAGTTCGTCACAATCACGGCGCCATGCGTCGCATCCCTGCCGGATGATGCTTCGTGCCCCTGCAAACCCACGGAGGTCCGATGCGACTGTTATTCGCCGTTTGCGTTTCCGCCCTTATCCCCCTGGCCGCTCTTTCGCAGACGCCTGCAACTTCCGATCCCGCCTCAGCCGCAGCCGACAAAGCCTATACCACGCAGGATTGGCCCGCCGCCGAATCGCAGTATGCCGCCCTCGTCCGGCAACATCCGGAAAGCACGCGCTTTTGGTACCGCCTCGGTTTCTCCGCGCGCGCCAACAAGCATTACGACGTCGCTCTTGAAGCTATGCAAAAAGCAAAGACCCTCGGCGCCGCGGTCGGCTATCCGGCGCAGCTTGCCGACTACGAGCTCGCCATCACCAGCGCCGCCGCCGGCCAGTCATCGCAGGCCCTGCAGTATCTGAAGTCCTCCGCTGACGCCGGATTCATGCAAACCAATCGTCTCTCCAGCGACCCGGAGTGGAACGCCCTGCGCTCCAACGAACAGTTCATCGCGCTGGCGAAAGAGGTGCAGCACAACGCCACCCCCTGCGACGACCCTCAGTTCCGCCAGTTCGATTTCTGGCTTGGCGATTGGGACGTCGCCTCTGCGGGCGACAATATCCATCGCGGCTCCAGCCACGTCTCGAAAGAAATGAACGGCTGCGTCGTCTGGGAGAACTGGACCTCCGCCGGCAATCCCTACTTCGGCAAAAGCTACAACACCTGGAATCCCAATCTGAATCGCTGGGAACAATACTGGGTCGACACAGCCGCCGGCGTCATGTTCTTCCACGGCGCCCTGAAGGACAACGTCATGGATTACTGGACCGACGACATCCCCCAAACTACGGGCGGAACCCTGCAGCGCCACCTCCAGTTCTTCAATCTCGGCCCGGATAAGGTGCGTCAGTTCTCCCAGGGCTCAACCGACGGCGGCAAAACCTGGCACACCGAATACGACTTCATCTACACCCGCGTCGCAAAGGACTAGCCGTCAAGGCGTACGCGCCTTCGGCTCCTCTGCCATTGCCGAAACCAGATGATGCTGGCAAATGCTGAGAAAACTCCCCAAATCCCCAGCGCAATCATTAGCAGCGTGAATTGAGAGTCTGCCCGATCGGCTGGAGTTGCGGTGAGGAGATAATCTATTGCTGCTCCAATGCCGATTACCGCCACGGGTAACATCAACGTGAGATCCCACCAGCGCAACCGCCCTGTGTTTCCGGATTTTGGACTCTTGCTGGCGTCGATACAACGGCCGAGCGACCACCAAAACGGCAGCGCATAGATTGGATAGAGCATTGCAGTCCACGCCCAGCGATCAAAACCAAAGGTTGGGCCAATTCCGATCGTGGGCTTGCGTCTCCAGAGGACAACAGCGGCGTCCACCGCAAGCCCAGGGACGTTGGCGAGTGCGACGGCGTGGGTTCGTTCAGGCAGGAGATCTGAGATGCGCGTCTTCCAGGTCGGACGCGGCGGCGCAGTGTTTGCGATGTCGGGAATTACGATATTGAACGCGGGACGA
The DNA here is from genome assembly GCA_035545435.1 of Acidobacteriaceae bacterium. Lineage (GTDB taxonomy): Bacteria > Acidobacteriota > Terriglobia > Terriglobales > Acidobacteriaceae > Palsa-343. The sequence goes on from DASZYN010000783.1 coordinate 2,605, forward strand.
GCGGGGCTATTGAGGAATTTGCTCACCCGGTGGTCGGCGATCAATTGCGGACCTGCAACGACTCCGGCCAGCAATAATTCACCCACCGGCAAGATCCACGCCCATCGCACCCTTTTCGGCCAGACCTTCATCGGTCCTGAAGTTTAGCACCGGCCGTTTCTTTACACCGCCCCCAATCCCGGGCAAACTGGATTGTGCCCACCCCTTCCATCGTCATCCTTGACTTTGGCTCGCAGTACACGCAGCTGATCGCGCGCCGCATCCGCGAGCAGAACGTGTACTCGGCCGTCCTGCCCTGCACCGCAAAGCTCGACGATCTTCGCGCGCTGAACCCGGTCGGCATCGTCCTTTCAGGCGGCCCCTGCTCGGTCTACGATTCCGACGCGCCGCCCGCCGATCCTGCAATCCTCAACCTCGGCCTGCCCGTGCTCGGCATCTGCTACGGGCTGCAGTTCATTGCGCATCACCTGGGTGGTCGCGTGCGATCGGCTGCGAAGCGCGAGTACGGTCACGCCGACGTGGAACTGGTCGACGCAGCCAACCCCCTCTTCGCCGAGCTGCCCGCTTCCATGCACGTCTGGATGTCCCATGGGGACGAGGCTCTCGACCTTCCGCCCGGCTTCCATCTCACAGCGAAAACCGCCAACGCGGTGGCCGGCATTGCCAATCCCGAGCGCCGCATCTGGGCCGTCCAGTTTCATCCCGAAGTGCACCACACGCCCCTCGGCACGCAGGTGCTGCGGAATTTCCTCTTCAACATCTGCGGCGCCCGGCCCGACTGGACCCCCGAGCATTTCATCCAGTCCACCGTCGCCGCCATCCGCGAAAAAGTCGGCAAAGGGCACGCCATCTGCGCCCTTTCCGGCGGCGTGGATTCCTCGGTCGCCGCAGTCCTGGTCAACCGCGCCATCGGCGATCAGCTCACCTGCGTCTTCGTCAACAACGGCGTCCTGCGCAAAGACGAGTTCGAGAAGGTGCAGCAGAATCTGCGCGAGAAGCTCGGCCTTAAGCTCGTTGCTGTCGATGCCAGCAAGCGCTTCCTGCTCAAGCTCCGCGGTGTCACCGACCCCGAAGGCAAGCGCAAGATCATCGGCAACGAGTTCATCTCCGTCTTCGACGACGAAGCCGCGCGGATCGCCGAGGAAGACAGCGGCGCCAACACGAAACTCGAGTGGCTCGTTCAGGGCACCCTCTACCCTGACGTCATCGAATCATCCTCCGTCAAAGGTCCCTCCCAGACCATCAAGAGTCACCACAACGTCGGCGGCCTCCCCGAGGACATGCAACTCAAGCTCATCGAACCGCTGCGCGACCTCTTTAAGGATGAAGTCCGCCGCATCGGCCGTGACCTCGGCATGCCGGAAGAGATTTTGCAGCGTCAACCCTTCCCCGGGCCAGGTCTCGCCGTCCGCATCCTGGGCGAGGTCACCGCCGAGCGCGTTGCCCTCCTCCAGGAAGCCGACGACATCGTCGTAAGCGAGATCAAAAATGCCGGGCTCTACACGAAAATCTGGCAGTCGTTCGCTGTCCTGCTGCCGGTCAA
>DASZYN010000784.1:0-2113 GCA_035545435.1 Acidobacteriaceae bacterium
GCGCACGGTTCGCCGGGCCCGCTGGATTGCTGTCCGGTGCGGTCCATTGAAGGACCGGTTGCGCGCCCGTAGCTCAGCTGGATAGAGCACCAGACTACGAATCTGGGGGTCAGGAGTTCGAATCTCTTCGGGCGCGCCATCTCGCTTTTTCCACTGTAAATCTCACCTAATGCCTTGAATGGAAAGGCGAAATTAGGTGTTCGAAGTCCCTCATTTCGGCTATATGTTGATTTCCGCCGAGAGCTGACCCGGGATTGAGGGATTTTTCCATCGAGAAGTGACCCATGTTTGAACCCGCCCCTGCTGGCTGATTGCAGGGGATTTTGGAGTGATAGACATGGCGTTACTGAGCGTTATCCGACGCTGGCATCTGCGGGACGGACATTCGATCCGGGAGATTGCACGGCGCACGGGACTGTCGCGGAACACGATCCGCAAATACCTGCGATCCGACGAGGTGGAGCCCCGCTTCAAGGCGCCGGACCGGCCGAGCAAGCTTGATGCTTATGCGGAACGGCTGGCGGCCTGGCTGAGGACGGAGGCGAACAGGCCCCGCAAGCAGAAGCGCACGATCAAGCAGTTGCACGCCGATCTGATGAGCCTCGGCTATGAGGGCTCATATGGTCGTGTCGCCGCCTTTGCCCGTGACTGGAAAGCGGATCGTCAACGCGAGATGCAAACGAGCGGGCGCGGCACCTTCGTGCCGCTGGCGTTCGAGCCCGGGGAGGCGTTCCAGTTCGACTGGTCGGAAGACTGGGCGGTCATCGGCGGCGAGCGCACGAAGCTGCAGGTGGCCCATACCAAGCTCAGCTACAGCCGCGCCTTCGCCGTGCGGGCCTATCCGCTGCAAACGCATGAGATGCTGTTCGATGCCCACAACCACGCCTTCCGGGTTCTGGGCGGCGTTCCCCGGCGCGGCATTTACGACAATATGCGCACGGCGGTCGACAAGGTCGGCCGCGGCAAGGACCGTCAGGTCAACGCCCGCTTCTCGGCCATGGCCAGCCACTACCTCTACGAAGCCGAGTTCTGCAATCCGGCCTCGGGCTGGGAGAAGGGGCAGGTCGAGAAGAACGTCCAGGATGCGCGCCATCGGCTATGGCAACCCATGCCACGCTTCCCATCGCTGGAAGCGCTGAACGACTGGCTGGAGCAGCGCTGCCGGGAGCTGTGGCAACAGATCCCCCATGGTCTCAGGCCGGGAACGATCGAGGACATCCGGGCCGAGGAAGCACGGTTCCTGATGCCGATGCCGCGCCTCTTCGATGGCTTCGTCGAATACACCAAGCGGGTCACGCCGACCTGCCTCGTCCATCTGGAGCGCAACCGCTACAGCGTGCCGGCGTCCTTCGCCAACCGGCCGGTCAGCCTGAGGGTCTATCCGGAACGGATCGTGGTTGCCGCGGAGGGGCAGATCGTGTGCGAGCACCGCCGCATCATCGAGCGGTCGCATGACGGCCCCGGTCGCACCGTCTACGACTGGCGTCACTATCTGGCGGTCATCCAGCGCAAGCCTGGTGCCTTGCGCAACGGCGCGCCCTTCACCGAACTGCCAGATGCCTTCAAACGGCTACAGCAGCATCTGCTCAGGAAGCCCGGCGGCGACCGGGAGATGGTCGAGATCCTGTCGCTCGTCCTGCAACATGACGAGCAGGTCGTGCTGTCGGCCGTGGAGATGGCACTCGAGGCCGGCGTCCCCACCAAGGTCCATATCCTCAATCTCCTGCACCGGCTGGTCGACGGCAAACCGATCGCGGCACCCGTCGTGGATGCGCCGCAGGCGCTGAGTCTGGCCAAAGAGCCACAGGCCAACGTCGAGCGCTACGATGCGTTGCGCCAGGTTCGGGAGGCCCGCCATGCGTCATGATCCCGCCAGCGGCGCTATCGTCATCATGCTCCGGAGCCTCAAGATGCACGGCATGGCGCAGGCCGTCACCGAACTCACCGAACAGGCTTCACCCGCCTTCGAGGCCGCCATCCCCATCCTGTCGCAACTGTTGAAGGCCGAGACGGCCGAGCGGGAGGTCAGGTCCGTGGCCTATCAGCTCAAGAGTGCACGCTTCCCCGTCTATCGCGACCTGGCCGGCTTCGACTTTGCCAGTAGCGAGATCAA
>DASZYN010000785.1:0-2800 GCA_035545435.1 Acidobacteriaceae bacterium
CTGCAAAAGAAGACTGGCAGTTTGCCGCTGAGGGTTTGAAGAAAGCCGCACCCGTGCCCGAGGTTTACGGACAAAGCGATAACCTGGAGAGAATTTCTTTCGGAGTTATCGCTTCGATCGAAATGTTCAAGGCCACCGGCGACCCCCTCTACTCCCGAGAGGGCATCGATTTGGGCAACCAGATCCTTGCCTCACAGGAACGCCAGCTGCAGCCGTGGACCATCCCCATGACCGGCTACTTTTATACCGGTCCGGATCGAAAATATCTTTTTCACCGCTTTCACATGGGGGAGGAAGAGCAGCCCATCGTTGCGCTGGCGCAACTCTGCAACGCTCTGCCCGATGATCCGAACTGGATGAAGTGGTATTCGGCCATCGTCCTGCATACGAAGTATTACCAGGAAGCAGGGGCGCGTCTGGACGCTCCTTATAACGTCCTTCCTGCCGGAATCTACCGCATCAGCGGTGCCGCCGTTCTTCCCGAAACTCCCGACTGGAGACCGCTGGAAACCGCCAGCCGTGCGATGTTCGTAGCAGAGGTAAAAGAGGGTTTCCACCTGGGGGGCGATGCTTACCTCCGCCGCTATCCCGTCTGGTTCCAGTTTCGCGGTAACTCCAGCGTGCTGCTTTCTGAAGCGAAAGCGCTCTCCGTGGCGGCACAGCTGCGCGGAGACATCGACGATGAAAATCTCGCGCAGCAACAGGCCCAGTGGTTAATCGGCAGAAATCCGTTCTCCGCCAGCATTATGTATGGCGAAGGCTATGACTGGACCCCCCTCTACAGCGTCCGGTCCGGCCAGATGGTGGGTGCAATTCCGGTAGGCATTGAGACGAAAGGCAATGCAGATATTCCGTACTGGCCCAATCAGATCTGCTGGACCTACAAGGAGGTCTGGACTCAGCCTGCGGGCGAGTGGATCTGGCTCATGCGCGATCTCAACGGGCCCGCGGTTCTCGATGGTGAGGTCGATCCCGGCAGCAAGGGCGCGGTCACAATCCTGAACGAACAGTCTCACGCAACCTACACGGCGTCCATCGCGCCGAATGGCGCCTTCCGCGCAACTCTTCCCCAGGGACACTATCGGATAACATACGGCGAAGCCCGCACTTCACTCACAGCACTGGTCGGCGGCACTTACTCGGTCGACCTGCGACGCGACCATGCTGTTGCCTTCTCTGCCTTATCCGAACCCGGCTCAGCTCCAGGATCGATCGTCCTCCACGCAACTGTCCACGGGGCCGGCCAACATACCTTTTCTCTTCGCACAGACAATCTCGACATCTCCGGCGCGGAGATCGTGTCTGTGGATCTGGGAAAGCAAGGGAGCCAGGTCGTGAGCTGGCGCGCCCGCGTCGTTGATCGATCCACTCCGTGGGTTGCGGTCGTACTCCAGGACGGCTTACTCCGTGGACACGCAGAACTGAGCGGTCTCCCACAGTAGAGGGACTCATTGAGGCCGCCTGGACAGTAGTTCATCGCAAACGCCGGATGCGCAGCGTGTGGCGCCCGGAACGATAGAACCCCGTAACATACACCACCGCTTTTCCCGTGGTTGAGAAAATCAGCTGGCGAATTCGCAGCAGCGGCGTGTTCCGGCCAACACGCAGTAAATCGGCCATCCGCTGATCGGCATCCGTCGCATCGATCTCCTCATCGGCATAAGACAATGCAACGCCGCAATCGTTCTCCAGCGCCGAAAACAGCGATGTGCCGTTGAGAGTAATCCGGAGCAAATCGGGGAATTCAGCCTCCGACCAGTAACCCACCTCGATCGCAACGGGTTCGCTTTGGGCAAGTCGCACGCGTTCAAGGCGAACGATGCGAGCAGCCGAACCAAGGCCCAGCCGCGCTGCTATCTCAGACTCATGGCTAACCACCGTTGAGGCGACGACCCGCGAATGTGCTATGAGTCCAAGGCTCGCCATCTGCTCCGTGTAGCCAAGCAGTTTGTTGAACTGTACCCGTGGCGGCGCGACAAACGTGCCTGCGCCGTGGCGGCGTTCGACCACGCCGTCCCGAGCTAATTCTGTCAGAGCGTGGCGCGCCGTCATCAGACTCACCTGATGAATGCGCGCCAGTTCCCGTTCCGAAGGCACTGCATTCCCAGGTTTCAGCTGGCCGTTATCGATCCGGCGGCGGATCGCTCCCTGAATCCTCTTGTAAGCCGGTTCTTCGGATCGGCGCGGCATGGTGCTCATGGTCAGATCTCCACAAGGCCGGGGCAGATTGCTGTGTCGGTCGAGATCGTGTTGCTCTGTTCAGGAAACAGATCGGCTTGCTGCGCCACGCTAAGGGAGGGCGCGCGGCTGAATCCTAGCAGAGTGCTATAGAGCTAGCAAGTCAATGCTGCGAAGCCCGGGAACTTCCCCGTGGTGCACCACAGAAGACCTGTGCTCGTGCCCCCGTGGTCGGGAATCGCCTCTCCGCGCGCTCGGCAGCTCTTGTCTGAAGCAAAGTCCCGACATTTCCACAACCTCAGTCTCTCGTCGCTTGACACGATGGCCCTGATTGCTCTATAGCATTAGGCACGTGCTATAGAGGACTCCGCGGGCGTTCTTCTGGCGCAGAGAGACAAAGTTCCCAGTCCCGGCAGACCCGCTGCAGTCCCGCCGTTGCCATTGCTTCACATTGTGTTTCTTCTCGATGATCAGATTTCATCGACCCAGGAAGTGGGCTCCTCAGTGCAGTCCCCGGCATCGCCTGAAAAGATGCCGCAAGTATCCCCGGAAGCAACTGGAGGCCAGTATGAGAAGGATGATGTTGTGGGGATCTATCCTCGTGGCGCTTGCCGCAACCCAG
>DASZYN010000786.1:0-1823 GCA_035545435.1 Acidobacteriaceae bacterium
CGGCGTCCAGGCGGTTCCAAACCACGCGTATCGTTCCACGAAAGGCAGCTTCTCCAGCATCGCGGCGGAATCCGCCGCAAAACGCGCGTTGTCTTCCACTGTGGTGCGGCGACGATGAAACGAAAAATCCGCGCCGGAGTACTCCGTCAGCCAGATGGGCAGGTGGTAGCGATCCCAGTAGCCCTGCAGATACTTCTGCAAAGCTGCGACCGGGTCCGGCGCCGTGATGTCGCCGTACCAGTGCAGGCACAGAAAATCCACACGCAGGCGCCGGGCAGCGGCTTCCGCCATGAACTGGTCCAGCCACGGACTGCCGGTCGTCGTTGCCGGACTGCCCAGGCGCATCCCGGTGGCCTCCAGCTTCGGCCACAGCGCAATGGCCTGTTCAACCGTGACATTGCCCTGCGTCTCTGAGTCGGGCTCGTTGAACGCAAGAAGCTCTTTGCTTCCCGACTGCACGGCAGTGCGCAGGTCAGCATCGACGCTGCCGGCACCCCACAGCATGGGAACGAACTCCGCATGGATCGAACCTGGGGACGGCGCCGGCTTCCAGTTGTAGTACCAGTGCGATCCTGTGGCATCGATGGCTTCCGGCGCCTCCGGATCGTCATCGCCCACACCTTTCCTGTTGGGGAAATCCGCCTCGTGGTCCGGTGAAAGCGCAGCCACCAGACTCTGCGCATACCACCGCGCAAGATAGTCGTTGGGGTGGAGAGGGTCGTTCAGGCAATCCCGCGGGGACTTGGCGGCGAAGACGGCGCCGCTGATCGCGGTCATATCCACCAGCTGAATACCCTGTGCGGTCATGGCTCGCAAACGGGCATCGTATTCTGTCACCCGTCTCCAATATTCCGGATTGACGCTATAAGCCGGGTCGAAACGCATCGTCGAAACGAGGAGAAATTCCGCCTGCGGGTTGGTCTCTCGCACGGTGGCCATGACGGCCGATACATTCGCAGCGAATGTATCGGCGGAGACGCTCCAGAAATCGTTCTGTCCGAAGGCAACCAGGACCAGGTCCGGATGCAGCGAAGCCACCATGCGCCCCGCCATGTTTTTGGCCCAGTTGGAGTCCGCTCCGCTCTGCGACGCGTTGTAGAGGGCAATACCGGGATCGTTCCATTGCCTGCGGAGTTCGGCGGCGAACAGGTTGACCCATGGCGGCTGATAAGGGGGAATCTTCTCCATGTGGCTGGAGCCGATGCCGTAGGTGATGCTGTCGCCGCAGGCCACGATCCGCAGCGGCTGGCGTGCGCGCAGGATGCGCAGCGTGTTCGGCAGCTGGTCGCCAACGTACGGCTGTACCGGACCGGTCCACGCGTCGTCATGTTCATAGGTCACCAGGATCTGCTTGCCGCCGATCACGTTCCAGGCCAGATCGCCGTGCAGCAAATCCGATTCGCGAACCTGGCGAATGGCGGAGTTGGCGGCCACGAGGGTGCGCCCCTGCACCGTGTAGTCCACGCCCTCGCGATACTGCGTTGCGCCGTCGTAGCTGGTGACCGCGACGATGCGCGCCGGACGGAACATCAGCGTGCCTGTCGCTGCTTCGCCGTTGTGGGAAGTGAGGAGGACTGCTTCATCCGTCACCCGCCGTCCCTTCCAGAACGGCCGCAGCAGTTCCGCAGGATCTTGTGTGCGCTGCAAAGCGGGATCGTCGTCATGGTAGACGTCCAGCTCGAGATGATCGAGGGTGACGGTGGCAGAGGTGTCGTCTTTGTCGACGCTGATCTCGACGCTGGCGGTGAGAGGATGCGGGCGAAAATAATCCGCGAGCGTATCGGCCGCTTTTCCAGGCCTGATGTCGGTGGGCGAGCGCAGGG
>DASZYN010000787.1:0-5714 GCA_035545435.1 Acidobacteriaceae bacterium
TAGAACAGCGCAACCGGTTTCGTTCCATGCGCGGCCCCGCCTTCCTGACTCGCAACCGCACCCTGGCTCGTCGCCACCGCGAACATCGCCAACCCAGCCACCATCAGACGAACCGTCCATCTCATACCGCAAGCACCTCAATATCGTTAGCCCGGAATGCCTCCAGCGCATCCGGTGTGATCCCCGCATCCGTCACCAGAATATCGATCTCGCTTCCCGCACAAATCAGGGCAGGGCTCAGCATACCGATCTTGCTCGAGTCAGCCACTACAATCACCTGCTTCGCCTGGCGAACCATCGCGCGAAACACTGCAGCCTCATCCGGTTCGATGGTCGTTGCGCCCCGTTTTGCATCCACGCCACAGGCTCCAATGAATACCTTATCCATGAAGACGTCACCGAGCATCTCCATCGCCGTCGGCCCCGTGAGCGAAAACGCACCCGCCCACCGCATCGTTCCGCCCGTCAGCGTCACGTTCAGCGCCGGCTGATTGCTCAGCTCCATCGCGATATTCACCGCGTTCGTGATTACGTGAATCGCGTTGCGATGCCGGATGCAGCGCGCCACCTGCGTCGGCGTTGTCCCCGCCGTGAAACCCACCGTCTCGTGCTCGCGAATCAGCTCCGCAGCCGCCACCCCAATGCGTCGTTTCTCCTCGGTAAAACGCGATTCCCGCACGTGAAACGACGAGTCGAACCGGAACGGCTCATACTGCATCTGTCCCGCCAGCCGGGCTCCACCGTGGGTCCGATGCACAAGGTTCCGCTCTTCCAGACGAGCCAGATCGCGGCGAACACTCGGAGCCGAAGCTCCCAGATACCCCACCAGTTCGTCCACCGACGCGTTCCCGTGCTGCAAAAGCAGCTGCAGGATCTTCTTGGCTCGCTGCTCCGTTTTCAGTGACATGGTGTCGCCGAACCATTATCTATGAAACTCAGCGCTCGTAAGGTCACCCGCCCCACCTTACCGGCGCGGCGCGGCAGGTCGCGTCTCCGCCAGATGCTGCAGAATGCCGGCGAGCGCGCGAACTTTCTCCTCTTCCACCACGAATCGCAGATACTCGCGATCGCGCACCTCACCCATCTGGACATGGCGCCGATGAAAATCCACCGGGCTGGGCCGCGCGCTCCTCAGGCTCGCGTGAAATTCGCCTGCGCCTGTAGCTTCTGCCACACGCGCAATCGTCTCCAGCGTGATACCACCACCCGCCATCACGTGGATGCGATCTCCCGCAGCCGCAACCATGCGCGCCACAACCGAAGTCCCCTCCGTCACCTTCGCGGCTCCGCCCGAGGTCAGGACGCGCGTTGCCCCCGCTTCGATCACATCCTTGAGCGCCCCGCATGGATCCGGTGTCATATCGATCGCTCGGTGAAATGTCACAGGCAACGAACCCGCCAGCTCCACCAGTTTTCGCGTACGCTCCACATCCACGCGCGCGTGCTCGTCGAGCACGCCCAGCACAATCCCATCCGCTCCCAACTCCCGAGCCTGCCGGATATCTTCGCGCATCACCTCATATTCAGCATCGGTATAGCAGAAGTCGCCACCGCGCGGCCGAATCATGACGAACACGCCAATCCCGATTCGCTTTCGTACAAGCGCCATCAATCCAGCCGACGGCGTGATACCGCCCTCCAGCAGGTCGCTGCACAACTCCACCCGATCGGCGCCCCCACGTTCGGCGGCAATTGCCGACTCCACCGAGTCGACACAAATTTCAAGTTGCATAAGAGCCGAATCCCATCTTCCACAACATCCCACGCGCCTTTATACAGCAGACACAACTATCTGCCGTTAACGGCGAAGGACCGGGCTGCCGCCTGTACAGCGGCAGCCGAATCAGAACGAATAGTGCAGGGAGAACTGAAGACGCCGCTCCTGGGAACGAATCTGCCCCAGCGGCGCAATCGCCCCAAAGTTGCTGTCCGTCACGCCCGTGTCTGGATTGCCGTAGCTCACCATGTTGAACGCATTGAACGCATCGAAGCGGAATCCCACCACCTGCTCATGCCACGTGTGGAAGTCCTTGAAGGCCGACAGATCGACATTTTTAAATCCGGGCCCGCGCAGCGAGCCGTTCTTTGCCGTGCCGAATGCCGTCCCGCCCGAACTGTTCGTCGCCGGAATGCCAAAGGCGCAGATCCCATCGTCCACGCCCGAGGGGCATACATCCGTTACCGATGGATCGTCGCCAAACCACTGCGACAGATTCCGGTTGACGATCTTCGGCCTCCGATACTGATTCGGCCGCGAATTGCCGTAGCTGTTCGAGTTGTTGCCCGGGCCCGTCACCGTCTGCGGAAATCCCGACCACGCGACGCCTGCAGCCGAGAGCTTCCAGCCGCCGATCACCGCATCGGCCGCACGATTCGTGCCGGCGAAATATTCCTGTCCCCGCCCGAAGGGCAGCGCATACACACCCGTAAACGAAAGGTTGTGCTTCACGTCATACCCCGCCGGACCGTAGTCCGCGGCCGCGTCGTAGTAGTTCTGGAACGCGCCGCTGTACCCGTTCACGTTGAGCGCGTAATTCCCCAGGCTGTTCGTCATCGCCTTGCTGTACGTGTAGTTCACCGTGGCTTCCAGCCCGTGATTCAGCCGCTGCCGCAGCGTCGACTCCAGCGCGTTGAAGTTCATCTTCGCGCGCGACTCCGTGATCAGCAGCGAGTTCGACCCGATGCTCACCGAAGGATCGACCGCATTGATCCCGATGTATTGATTGTTGTAGAACGGCGCTGTCGTCGGATCGCCATTCACTCGGTACTGATTCACGTTGCCATAGTCTTCGATGTGCTGCCCCGACTCGCCCACATACCCGGCCTGCAGCGACGTCGTGCCTGTCAACGCATACTGCAGCGTCAGATTCCACTCCTGCACATACGCCGGCTGAATGTTCTGCGGATAGACGTTGAATGTTCCTCCGTAAGCCACCGTCCCCCCGCCAAACCCCTGTTCTGCAGTTCGGGAGCTGCCGGGGTTCCCCGCTGATGGTTCCACCGTCGTGACGTTCACCGCCTGAATGAATGGCGTGATCGATGTCAGCCGCTGGTTTGAGGAGTTGCCCTCATAGAAACTCGTCGCTCCGTATCCTCCGCGAACCACGAAGCGATCCGTCGCCTGATATGCAAAGCCCAGCCGCGGCATGATCTGCCGGAAGTTCGAATCGTAGCAGCCGCGGTTGCTGCACTTTCCCGCGCCCGCCGGCGCTCCCGTTGGAACATGCCCGGCATAGATGATCTGTCCCGTGCTCAGGTTGATGTTTCCCGTCTTGTCGTTCTCTTCAACCCACGGTTCGTCCCACTCGTAACGCAATCCCAGATTCAGCGTCAGCCGCGGACGAATCTTGTAGTCATCCTGCGCGTATCCCGCGATGCGCCACTGCCGTTGCCCCACGTTCACGCTGTTCAGCGTCACCGCTGCCGAACTCACCCGGTCCAGCACAAAATCGGCGCCGCTGTATCCACCTGCTTCCGGCAGAGCCGGATTGCTCGTGAACGAGCCGTCGTAGGTCAGCGACCCCAGATACCCGTTGTTGTTGCTCGTCGGATAGTTGTTCTGGTACCGGATCGCCTCTACTCCAAACGTCAGCGTGTGCAGCCCGCGCTGCCACGTCACATCGTCCATGTAGCTGTACGTGTTGTCGATGATGCCGCCATCAAAGGCCGGCGTCCCCACCCCGGTAGGTCCGTTCTTGATGTTCTGGAACGAAAACCCGTTGAATCGCTGATTCGGAAAAGTGATCCCTACTTTCGCGTTGCCGCCCGTCCCGAACTGCCCCGTCGGATCCTGTGGCAATCCCGTGTTCCAGTCGGTCCGCGTGAAACCGATGTGCGCTGAGTTGATCAGCGACGCGGAAAACGTGTGGACCCAGTTCGCGCCAACTACCTTCGTCGGAAACAGATTGACTCCGGGAAATGTAATCGGCAGCACCGCCGTTGACCCGTCGTAGGCCGTCGACATCGAGTAGAACCCCGTGATGCGGTCCGCACTCCTGGGATCGTATTCGATCTTGATATCGCCCTGATTGTTCGCTTTGTAACTCCGCGTCGGCCCCTGGTAGTTGTTGTTGATAATCCCATCGGTGGGCGCCGCATTCGGCAGCGGGTAGTAATTCGGATTCGCAAAAAGAAACTTTGCCACCGGGTTGACGATCGCTACGCCCTTGTCGCCCGTATAAGGCGCAAACCCATTCTCCGGATCGTAGAGCTGGATCGGATTCGCACCCGTCAGCAGCGCCGAGAAATCCCCGCCGCGCATCGCCGCCGTCAGCACGCTCGCCGTCCCCGTTCCCCCTTTGTGGTAACGCGACCCGAGATAATCGACAAAGAAGAACAGTTTGTTCCTGATGATCGGCCCGCCCAGGCTTCCGCCGAACTGTGCCTGCGAGAAGGGATTGATCGGCTCAATGGGTCGCGCCTGATTGTTCTGCCACGAATTCGCATTCAGCCGGTAGTCCTGCACGTATCCGTACGCCGAGCCGTGAAACGCATTCGTCCCGCTCTTCAGAATGCTGAGCACGCCGCCGCCATTCACGTTCCCGAACTGCGCGGGCGAGTTGGCCGTCAGCACCTTGATCTCCTGCAAGGCCTCCGGGGCCGGACTGTACGAAATCAGGTTGTTAAAGCTCTCGTTAATGTCGATCCCGTCCAGCGTGTAGTTGTTCGCCTGCGCGCGGTTGCCGTTCACATTCGGCGTGTCCACGTAATAATTGCTGCGCTCGATCTGCGTCGGACCCGACGTTCCCGCCGTGTCCACCACCCCCGGCTCATACAACGTCACCGCCGAGAAATCCAGGCCGTTCAGAGGAAAATTCGAAACCGTGTTCGCCGTGAACGTCGCGCTCAGCGTTGGATCGTTGGTGTTCAGAATCGGCGGCGCCCCCGACACATTCACTGTCGTCGTCGCCGTCCCGACCTGCAGCTTCACGTTCAGCGTCGGTGTCTCCACCGCTTCCAGCGCAAACTCCGGCAGCGTCGCCTTGCTGAAGCCCTTCGCGTCGACCGTCACCTGGTAGTGCCCAGCCGGCAAAAAGTCGATCCGGTAGATCCCCTCGCCGTTCGTCGTCGCCGTCGTGTTCACTCCGGTATCCAGATTGTGTGCGATGACCTGGGCTCCCGCCACCACTGCCCCGCTCGCATCGGTCACCTGTCCTGTGATCGATCCGGTCACATTCTGCGCCATTGCCGCTGGAACGCTTGCGCACAACACCAGCGCGCCTAGCCACATCAACTGCCTCAAAGTTTTCGCCATTACGTCTCTCCCCCTCGATTCATTTGTCGTCGGATCGTCCAGGGTTTCTGCCTGCATAGCGGCAGGCGTCGGGCTCGCTCTTCGCCCGATGCGAACATAATTCAACCATATTTATGTTGTTTTAACCATTAAAATGATCAAAGTGGTCAAGTAGTGACGAAACACGCCTCGCCCGTGAGGAGTCCAGCAAAGCCAACCCTCTGGATTTTCAGTACCTGATCAGCGTCCTGGGACTTTCCACTGCAGGAGCGGCAGCAGGCTCGAATAGTCATCCGTCCACGCGCGCAAGCCTGCCTTCGCTGAAATCTTCCGCGCTAATGCCGCCACCTCCGGCTGCCCGAAGAACGCAGCGTTGTTCGACACCAGCACCCACGTCGCCCGGTATTCGCCGCGCGACTCCTGTGCCGGTGTATCCACCACGCGCGCTTCCATTCCCGACGCCCCAGCCAGTGCCGCCACC
>DASZYN010000788.1:0-10920 GCA_035545435.1 Acidobacteriaceae bacterium
GGCAGCTTCGTGGGGATGCCGTAATCGCCGTCGCCGGACACCAGGCAGCCCAGCCGCCCCACGCCGTAGCCAATCGCCGCCGCCGGCGAAGCCAGATCCAGCATCTGCAGGGAACCGAGCTTGTAAACGCGCGCCTGCCACAGCAGCGTCAGAATGCCGACGACCAGGCCGCCGTACCAGGCGAATCCGGCTCGGTCAAACAGCAGGTCCGCGGGATGCGCCATCAGAGCACTCGGCGTTTCCAGCACGTGCCATAGCTTCGATCCAATGACCCCGGCCACGGTCACGACGGCGACAATGCTGATCGCATCCGCGTCAATCTTCCAGCGCCTGAAATTCCGTTGCAGAACCCAGCAGCCGGCCACCGCAGCCAGCCAAAGCATGATGCCGAATGTGCCAATGGAGAAACGGCCGATGTGAATGAAAGGGTACATACGTGCGTCTACTGAGTATAGCTTCCACAGGGGGCTTTCGAGGTAATCTGACCTGTGAGCACGACGCGCACGAGCACTGCCCTTGAGGTTCTTTTCAGCCGCGAGCAAATTAGCCGCCGTGTAGCCGAGATGGGTCGCCAGATCGATCAGGACTACGCCGGCGACAAGGTTGTTCTCGTCGGCGTACTCAAAGGAGCAGCCATCTTCCTGGCCGATCTCGCCCGCAGCATTTCGGTCGACAACACCTTCGATTTCGTGGCTGTCTCCAGCTACGGCAAAGGCTCCCGCACCAGCGGAGCCGTCAAACTCATCAAGGATCTCGACAATCCCATCGAGAACAAAAACGTCATCATCGTCGAAGACATTCTCGATACAGGGCTCACGCTCCACTTCCTGCGCAGCCTGTTCGAGCAGCACCAGCCAAAAACCCTCCGCATCGCCGCCCTGCTTGACAAGCCTTCGCGGCGCGTGGAAACAATCGAAGCCGATTATGTGGGATTCACCATTCCCAATCAGTTCGTGATTGGTTATGGAATGGATTTCGCGGAGCGCTACCGGAACCTTCCGGACATCTGTCTCATGCCTCCTGATTCCCCGGAATTATCGGCGGGCTGAAAGGAGTTTTGCCCCCATGACACCCATTCACCTCATCGACGAGGAAGAAGAACAGGAAATTGCCGGGTTTGACGCAGAGGCTTTCGCGCAGCGGACCCTTGGATCGAAGCAAAACCTCGCAGCCGTGATCGACCACACCCTGCTCAAGCCGGAAGCCACTCAGGAACAGGTGATTCGCCTTTGCCGCGAGGCGGCGGAACATCGCTTCGCCTGTGCCATGGTGAATCCCGCCTGGGCCGCACTGGCCTGGTCGGAACTGGCCGGTACCGGCATCCCCGTCGGCGTCGTTGTCGGCTTTCCGCTGGGGGCTTCGCTCGGCACCACCAAGCGCGACGAAGCCGCCGCGCTGGTGAAAATCGGAGCCCACGACATCGATATGGTCCTGAACGTCGGCCTGCTCAAATCCGGTGAAAACCAGGCCGTCGAACAGGACATCGCCGGCGTGGTCGAAGTCGTTCACGATGCAGGCGCCATCGTGAAAGTGATTCTCGAAACCTGCCTGCTGTCGGTCGAAGAAAAGCTCCGTGCTTCGGAACTCGCCATTGCTGCCGGCGCGGACTTCATCAAGACCAGTACCGGATTCTCAACCGGGGGCGCGACTCCTGAAGATGTGGGACTCATGCGCGGGGTGGCGGGTGGGCGTTGTGGAGTGAAAGCCTCGGGTGGCATTCGAACCCTGGCCGACGCCAGGCGCATGCTGGAAGCCGGCGCGAACCGCATCGGCGCCAGCGCCGGCGTCGCCATTCTCGGAGAACTCCAACCCGCCTGATCCTGCCGGACTGCGGGCTCTGCAAACCTTGGTCCAGGGGGTTGCACGGCCATTCCGCCCGCAAACGCAGGGCTGCGCAAAACCCCGTATCATGGCATGGGTTCGCGTGCACACCAGCCGCGTGCTCCAGGAGAGTTGTGACCGAAGATTCCCAGCAGAACCCGGCAGAGCACGAATGGGAAGGAGACTATCGGCCCGTCTCTCCGGAAGCCTCGCAGCGGCCCGCGCAGGTCCAGGTCGATCCTCTCCAGACCGAATTTCTCATCCGCCTGGCCGACACCCTTAACACCACCCTCGATCTGCGGACTCTGCTGGAGCGCACCGCCTCGCTGGTCCGCGCCGTCATCGATTACCGCATCTTCTCCATCCTCCTCTTCAACGACCGCACCAACGACCTGCGCATGCGCTTTCAGATCGGTCACAAGCCCGAGGTTGAGCGGATGCGCATCCGCATGGGGCAGGGAATTGTCGGCGAAGTCGCGCAAAGCCGCCAGCCTATGCTGATCAACGACGTCAGCAAGACCGGCAACTACATCAATGCCAATCCCGACGTCCGCTCTGAACTCGCCGTTCCGCTGATTACCAAAAATCGCATGATCGGCGTTATCGATATCCAGGCGGAGCAGCTGAATTACTTCAAGCAGGAACACCTCCACCTGCTCACCCTCACTGCCTCGCGTATCGCCGGCGCCATTGAGAATGCACGCCTCTACACGCGCGTTGCCCGCCAGGCGCAGACTCTCCAGGTTCTGAACGAAATCAGCCGCGAGATCACCTCCATTCTCGATCCCGACGAGCTCCTGCAGCGCGTCGGCCAGCTGGTCCGCCGCATCATCGACTATCAGATGTTTTCCGTCTGGCTCGTGAACGAGCGCGATCAGGTCCTGGAGAATCGTCTCTCCATTCGCTTCACCCACCGCTCCGAATCAAAAACCAAAGAGAAAGAGAATCTCCCCGAGGAGCCGAAGCGAACGATTTGGGATTCGTCGCCGCCAATCGTCCCGCAACTCGCTCCGCCCAGCTCCGTCCTCGGTCTTGCCGAGAATTCCGGCGTCATTGGCACCACCATTCCCATCGACCGCGGACTGGTGGGGGCCGCCATCCGCGAGAAACGCGTCATCCACGTCGCCGATGTCCGCAAGGATTCCCGCTACCACATGGTGAATCCGGAAACGCGCTCGGAAATGACCGTGCCCCTGATCTACAAAGGCACCGCCATCGGCGTGCTCGACATCGAGCACACTCGTCTCCACTACTTCACCGAAGATCACGAACGCGCCATGACCACGCTGGCGGCGCAGATTGCCATCGCTCTGGAAAACGCGCAGCTCTACCAGCGCGTGGCCCAGCAGGAGCAGCGCCTGGAGCGCGATCTGGCCATGGCCCGCGAGGTCCAGTTGCGCCTGCTGCCGCCCGCCAAACCGCAGCACAAGCGTGCCGAGTTCGCCGCCCGCTTTTTACCGGCGCGGACCATCGGCGGCGACCTCTACGATTTCCTGCAGTACGACCCCAACCGCAGCGCCATCGCGCTTGGCGATGTCAGCGGCAAGGCCGCGCCCGCCGCACTCTATGCCGCGCTGGTCAGCGGCATCATGCGCTCGGTGGCGAGTCGCCATCTGTCTCCCTCCGAAATGCTGCGAACCCTCAACGATGCCCTGCAGGAGCGCCGCCTCGACTCGCAGTACGTCACCATGCTCTACGCGGTGTGGAACGACGAAAACCTCAGCGTCCAGATCGCCAACGGAGGATCCGTCCAGCCCCTCTTCTGCCGCGGCGAGGAGATCGAGACCATCAAAGCCGAAGGCTTCCCGCTCGGCATGTTTCCCAATGCCACGTGGGAGGAGTTCAGCCTCTCCACCCAGCCCGGCGATTCGGTGGTGTTTTTCAGCGACGGCATTGTCGACGCGCAGAATTCCGCCGGAGAGATGTTCGGAACAGAGCGCCTGGTCGCTACGGTGAAGAAACACCAGCACAAGTCCGCCTCGCGCCTGGCCGAAAGCATCCTGACCGATGTCGGCCGCTTTCAAGGTAAGCGCGAACGCTTCGACGACGAAACCGTGGTCGTGCTGCGCGTGATCTAGTGTGGTGTTTCTGAAGTTCCTTTCCCTTGTCATCCCGACCGGACCTAGCGAAGGGGAAGCGGAGGGACCTGCCTCTCTTCCGCATAAAGGAATTTCGGAAACACCACACTCGCAACGATCATCGTTTCCTGCGTGCCATTCCCAACGCGGCGCCGTTGCAGCCGTCGGGATTTTTACTTGCACAATCGGGTAAGGGCATTTATACAGGTTGCGCCGGGTGGCGGGACCCTCTCGGCTCCGTCCACCGGCTCATACTGCGGTGCTGGATGGCTCAGCTGAATCCAGCCGAAGCCCCACCCCTCTCGAGCCCTGATCCTTCTGCCGCGCTGGAGAGCAAGATCCCACAAGGAGTGAAAGGACAATCGCCTGTGAATGAAATCTCAAAGTTGCTGCAGGAACGGTTCGGCCTCAGCCCGGACCAGGCCCAGGAAGCAGAGCGCCTCATTCTGGGTTTGATTCGATCGAAAATTCCAGCGCAGTTCCAGGGAATCGCCGATTCACTGCTCGGCTCCAGCCCGGCGCCCGGTGCGGAGCCATCGCAGGCGGCCGCCGGATCAGGCAATAGCCTGCTGAGCGCCGCTGAGGGCCTCCTTCATCGCGGATAAGAGGCCGCTTCTCATCGGTGATCCGCACGAAACTCGATCGCAGACTTCACGGCTCACACCCGCCACCCACGAAAGGAAACACGTCATGAAAATGCCACGTCGTATCGCGTCTGCTCTTTTAGCTCTGGCAGCCTGCTCCCTCTTCAGCGTCCTGCCCGCCTTTTCTCAGGCAAAACCGGGTGCCAAACCCAGCGCAACCTCTGCCGCTGCGTCCGCCGGCAAGGCGGCCGTGACTCTGCTGGACATCAACTCCGCCACAGCCGATCAGCTCAAGGCGCTTCCCGGCGTGGGGGACGTCTATTCGCAGAAGATCATCGCGGGTCGTCCTTATGCCAACAAGACTCAGCTGAAAAGCAAAGGCATCATCCCTGCCGCCACCTACGATAAGATCGCGAGCCTCATCATCGCCAAACAGCCCGCCAAGTCTCACTGAGCGGTGCGCACAAAAAAGGCGCCCGCTCGGGCGCCTTTTTTGTTTTGATCCAGGCCTCTGCATCAATTTCAGCCTGAGCCGGTATCCCTGTTCAACGATCGAGTTCCGTCTGATATTCTCAAGGGTTTTATCCCGTATCTGTGTCGATGCCCTGCAGGCGGGTGGGAGGGATGAGGCCATGCCGGAACAGCGCGGACGAAAATACCATCAGGAGCGGGTGGCCGAAACGCTGCGCGACGAAATCGGCGCCATGATCGAAGGCGAGCTCTCCGATCCGCGCATCAGTTTCGCCTATGTCACCCAGGTGGTCCTGAATCCCGGCGGCAAGTCGGCTCTCATTTACGTCGCCGTCGACGGCGGCGCCCAGGAAGAAGCCGATACTCTGGAAGGCCTGATGGCCGCACGCGGGTACATCCGCCACGAGTTGCTGGAGCGCATGGGCAAGCGCTACGTGCCGGAACTGACGTTCCACATCGACCGCTCGGAAAAAATGAAGGCCCGCATCGACGATTTACTGGGGCGGAAGCGCCAGGCCCGTCTGCGAGCGCAGAACAGCGCACCGGACAGCGCGGCCGGTCCACTGCAGCCACAAAAGACCCAGGACTCGGGGAAGTAATGGCGGCTGGACACGACATCCCGTTGCCGCACGATGACGACCGGCCGAATGCGGGGCGTGAGGCGCTGCGCGATGGTCTGGATGCCGTGCTGAACGTGATCCATCGCGCCCGCCGCTTCGCGGTTTGCTCCCATGCGCGCCCCGATGGAGACGCTATCGGCGCCATGCTGGGCTGCGCGATGATCCTGGAGCAGTTGGGGAAAACTGCGGCCATGGTTTCCGCCGATCCGGTCCCGATGATCTATCGCGGTTTGCCGTGCGCAGGCGCCATCCGCCACGTGCATCGGATCGAAGGCGAATACGACGCGGTCATCCTGCTCGAATGCGACGGCATTCAGCGCTCCCGCATCGGCGGCCTCGAAGGCCGTTTCCTCGTCAACATCGATCACCATGCCACCGGCCGTCCCTTCGGCGACGTCAACTGGATCGATACCGGAGCCTGTGCGGTGGCAGAAATGATCTATCGCCTGGCCATCGCCGCTCGCGCCGAGGTTACGCCGCAGATCGCCACCTGCCTCTATGCCGGTGTGCTGACCGACACTGGATCCTTTTGTTATGAAGGCACCGATGCCCATGCCTTCGAGGTTGCGCGAGAACTCGTGGGTCGCGGGGCTGACCCCGCCGGCATCGCCCGCGAGGTCTACTTTTCCAATCCGCTGTCGAAAATGCTGTTGCTCGGCGCCGCCCTCTCCAACCTGCGTCGCGAAGGCCGCCTGGCCTGGCTTTGGGTGACCAGCGAGGACATGACCCGCACCGGCGCCGCCGAGGAAGACTGTGAAGGCATCGTCAACTATGCGATCGGCATTGCCGGCGTCGAAGGAGCCGTCCTCCTGCGCGAGCTGCCCGATCGCCGCGTACGCCTCTCCCTGCGCAGCAAGGGCGCTCTCAATGTGTCGCGCATTGCCGCCAGTCTCGGGGGCGGCGGTCATCTCCATGCCGGCGGATGCACCGTCGATGGGCCTCTCCGCCAGGCGACGGAACAAATTCTGCACACCATGCGCCAGGAACTGATGATCATGGTTCCAGGACGCGCCGCCGCAAAGGAATAACCCCTTGAGAATCTGTTAGGCTGACTCAGTCGTGGTGCATGCACATCTTTTGGCTGAACATTCCTGCCAGACGCACCTTTGCGGGTTGCGAGTAAACGCCAATAGCGGCTATCAACATGGACGGACACGTGCCCGAACGTGACTGAGACTCCCAAATCCTCAGCGAAAACTGAGCCGAGTTCCGGCGATCGCTCCGGCGCTGCCGCGGCAGAACGTTCCGTTGCCCCGGCCGTCTCGTCGCGAACACGCGGGCGTGCCAGCGACGATGGAGGAAAACGCGGACTGTTCCTGCGTTTTCGATCCCGGTTTCCCGCCATCGGCGAAATCCTCGAAGCTGCAACCCTCTTTTGCCTGACGGCGTTTTTCCTCTTCTACGGACTGGTTCCGATCTTCGGAGGCGACGGACTCGGACTCGTTGGCGCCGATGAGCCTCGCTACGCCCAGGTGGCGCGCGAGATGCTCACTCGCCACGACTACGTCACGCCGGTTCTGTGGGGACATCCCTGGCTGGAAAAACCCGCCCTTTACTACTGGCGCGCCATGTTCGCCTTTCGCGAATTCGGCGTGCACGACTGGTCTGCCCGGCTGCCTTCCGCCAGCTTCGCCTTCATGCTGGTCGTGCTCATTTATCTGCACATCCGCCGGTTTCGCAACGGCGGCCAGCTCGATGCCGCACTCATCACCGCCTGTTCCGCCGCCATCCTCAGCTTTTCCCGCGGCGCGTCGACCGACATGCAGCTCGCCGCTCCGTTTTGTATCGGCATGCTCGGCTGGTACGCCTGGTACGAAACCAACAGTAAGTTCTGGCTCTTCGATATCTATTTCTTTGTTGGAGCCGCCACGCTGGCCAAGGGGCCCATCGCGCCCCTCATGGCTCTGGTCATCATCGGCATCTTCGCCATCCTGCGGCGCGAGTGGTCGCTGTTCCGTCGCAGCTTATGGTGGCCGGGAATTGTCCTCTATTTCGCGATGGTCCTCCCGTGGTTCATCGAGGTCCAGCGCCGCAATCCCACCTTCCTGCGCGTTTTCTTCCTCGAGCACAACCTCGAGCGCTTCGCCACCAATCGCTTCGAGCACTACCACCCCTTCTGGTATTACGTCCCGGTCATGCTGCTGGGACTCACGCCCTGGGCGGTGATCGCAGTCACCGCCTTCGTGGACGCCATCGGCGGCTCCATCAATGAATGGAAGGCGCGGCGTGCCAAGGTCCTCTATGTCGGCCATGGCCGTGCCGGCGACGCTTTCCCTGAATTCCTCGTCCTCTGGGCGCTGGTCCCGATCGTCTTCTTCTCTTTTTCCGACTCGAAGTTGCCCGGCTACGTCCTGCCTGCCGTTCCGCCCCTCACGATTCTCGCCGGCGACTATCTCAACCGCATCCGCAACCGCGGCCTTAAGCCCTGGCTGCTCGTTCTGCACGCCGTGCTCACCGGCATTCTGAGCATGTTTGTGCTCCTCATGCCGCTCCATCTGCATAATCCTGAAGCCATTCCGCCCCGCGTCGCCATCATCGCCGCCGGCATGGTCGGCCTCGCCACCGTCGTCTTTATCCTCATTACGGTGGCGCGCTTTGGACTGAAGCGCCTCCGCATCGCGACCATGACCCCCATGGTCATTCTGCTGCTCTACATCTTCGGTATTGGTCCGCTCTTTGGCATTAGTCCGGCGGCGAACACCAAGCACAACATCAATTTGATGGATATGACCTATTCGGCCCGCCCGCTGGCGCAGATTCTCAACCAGATAGGTCCGCGGCCCGGCATCATCGCCGTCTACCGGGTGCGCAGAGATGTACAGTACGGTCTTTCTTTCTATCGCAATCAGCGCACCGTGAATTACGATGTTGGCATCACAGTGAGCGATCCACCGCCGGATGGTCCGGGTCCGCACGGTGTCCTCATCGACGAAATCAAAGAAGGATCGTCCGCCGAGCAGATGGGACTCAATCGCCTCATCGGCGACGATCTGGTAGCAGTGAACGGCCAGCCCGTCCTGAACACGGCGGATTTTCAAGCCATGAGGGCGCGCTGGAAGCCCGGAGTCAGGCTGGAATTCGAAGTGCTCGATCCGCGAATTCCAAAAAAGGGACCGCAATTTGCACGCGGCATCCTGCAGGATGGCGTTCCGGATCAACAACACCTCCTGGTCATTCCGCAAGCGTGTCTTTCTCAGGTACCTTGTGCAAGCGAGCTTCATCGAAACCTGGCGGGGAGGCAATACGATCCGCTCTTTACCTATCCCGCTCAGAACCTGGTCGTCTACGAAGTTATGGCCAGTCAGTCATCCAAAGCTGTTCACACCCGGTGAGCCGTTGGTTGTACAGAGATGGGGAGGGGATTCGCGAGGCCCGCGCCGGGACGCCTCCGCATCCGCACAGCGATGAGTTCCGCGGTCGATTTCGAGCTCCTGGATTTGCGCCACTTCTCCGCCAGCAGTCTGCGGCCGCTGCTGGATGAAGAAAGCCGCGTCTGGAGCCGGCGCCTGCACTGGGACTACCGCGGCTCCGCCGAGCTCCTCCTGCAGTATCTCGATTCCCGCGTCCTGCCCGGCTATGTCGCTGTCGAGAACGGCCGCATCGCCGGCTATATCTTCTGCGTCTACGAAGGCTACAAGGCCGTCATCGGAGACGTTTTCGCCGCTTCCGATCCAAACGCCGAGAGCGACACCCAGTCCGTTCCCGCAACGGATGACGATGCCACCGCGGAAGTGCGGAATGAGTTATTACTTCGCCTGCTGGAAATGCTGAAGAGCACTCCCGGAGTCACGCGCATTGAATCGCAGCTGCTCCTCCATCCCCACGGAGCCCATCAGCAGATCTTTGAGAACGCCGGCTTCGAGGTCCACGAGCGCATCTTCATGGAATGGCCGCTGCAGCCTGGTCTGAGTACCGCCGCGCGCGACGGAGCCAGTCCCCCCACGCCTGAAAACCCGTCTCTTCCCCAGGGAATGGTCCTCCGCCGCTGGTCCGAACCCGACCTCAGTGCGGCCGCCCGGCTCATCGCCTCCTCCTATGAAGGCCATCTGGACAGCCATATCAATGAGCAATACCGGACGGTCTCCGGATCCCAGCGCTTCCTCCACAACATCGTTCGCTTTCCCGGCTGCGGCTATTTCGACGCCGATGCCTCGCTCGCGCTGGTCGAACCCGGCAGCACTGAACTGGCCGGTCTGCTGCTCTGTTCCCGGGTTCGCGACGATGTCGGTCACGTCACCCAGATTTGCATCGCGCCTCAGCACCGCGGCCTCGGGCTGGGCCGCCTTTTGATGGTCGAATGCGCTCGCTCCCTCGCCAAACGCGGATTCAGCCTGCTCACGCTGACCGTGACCGCATCGAACCGAAAAGCTGTCTCGCTCTATGAATGGCTCGGCTTTCGCGGAACCCACCGCTTCGACGCCATGGTTTGGGACGCGAATGAGGACCCTGCTTCCCGGAACAAACGACGCTGAGTAACAGCGACCGGGATCGCCGGCTTATCCCACCGCCGCCTGCTCGGCGTGCTCTACAGCGTCCGCCACCGACCGCAGTCCGGCCGCTTCCACCGTGGCCTCCACCATCGCGTGCTGGCCCATGCACGAATTCATCATCAGGTGGTAAAGCTTGCGGTCATCCCATTCCCGTTGATGGAATCGCCGGATGTACTCTGCGCGCCGCCGGTCCGTCGCGATGATCTCGTTCTCCGCATCGCTCGAGTGCTCCGGGAACTTTTCCTGGATATAGCGAATCTTCCGCGCCATCGAGGCATAAACAAAGACGTGATACGCTCCCGGCGAACGCGCCAGCATGCACGCCGCGCCACGGCCCACCACCACACAACTCCCGATCGCCGCCTGTTCCTGCACGTACCCCTTCACAAATTCCACCATGCGCGCGCTGTCGAAGACCTTGGGATCTTCGGGAAGCGTCTCCAGCGACCCGAGCCAAAACGCTTTGCCGAAGCGGTAGAACCAGGGATCGACCCGCTCATCGCAGCGCTTCACCAGCGTCGGCGTTACTCCTGCTTTGCGCGCTACGTCTTCGGTCAGACAGCCGTCGATCAGCCGCCATCCCAGCCGATGGGCCAGATGATGCGCGTACTCCGCGCCCTGGCTTCCATATTCGCGCTCGACCGTGATCACCTGAATCATTGCCGTAATCCTTCCCTTTGACAGCCGATGTTGCAACTTTTCGACGGGCCTGGTCAAGCGATAAGACGCGCCGATGAGCCATTTCGATCCGTTTCATTGGCATTTTCTATTGCGCCGCAAGGCGCGTCCGCCTGGACGGCTAGTCCCGGAACTCCACGACCGTTGCCCCCGCCCCGCCTTCGTTCTGTCCTGGCTC
>DASZYN010000789.1:0-2115 GCA_035545435.1 Acidobacteriaceae bacterium
TCCTTGTCCGTCACTTCCATGACTACCTGCTGGATCCGCTGCCAGTGCTCTTCCCGGATTCCATCCAGCACCTCGCGCTCGCTCAGCTCCACGTCAATCTTCAGCAGATCGATGCTCGCTACCTGCTCCTCGTCCACAACCTCCGATACGGTTCGCACCGGACAGGCAAATTTCTCTTCCTTGCGAAACAGCGCCTCCACAAAGCGATCCGCTCCATGCGGCGCAACACCGCCGTTGATCATGTACGTCCGCGTCGTTTCCCGCTGCCGTTGGGCATCGGCACGAAAGCCGGAAACCACCGTGTTCGCCGGATAACTCGTGAACTCCACCATTCCTGATTCAGCCAACAGGCCACACGCAAACACCCGTGCCCGAACCCCGTGCAGTTCAATGTTGGCCCGCAAACAGGCAACCGCCGCCGGGTTGGGCTCAAAAGCGAAGATGCGCACATCCTTCCGCTCTTTGTGAAAGAACAGCGTCGCCATCCCGATGTTGGCGCCCACGTCGAAGACGCAATCGCCATCGCGCAGCTCAACCCCGTGCTGCAGATAGGAGCGTTCGCTGAACACCTCGCTGTGCAGGAAACGCGTTTCGTCCGGATTCAGCCCAAAGACTGTCAGACCGTCCGGGAGTGTCATTTGTCGCATGGTCAGCGAGCCTTCTCTGCTGCCGGCGAGCCGCTCTCTTCGAGCATCCGTTGCAGCGCCTTGCGATCGACTTTACCGCTGCTGCTGCTCATCGGCAACGATTCCAGCTCCACGATGCGCGAAGGCACCATGTAGATTGGCACGCGCTTTTGCATCTGCTCGCGCACCGTATCGCGGGTCACTCCGGCAGCGCAGTGGAAGACCGCGATGCCCATCGCACGACCGTCTTCCCACGGCCAGGCTATCGCTACGGCATCGCTGCCCGTGATCTCGCGGACATGGGCTTCCACCTCTTCCAGCTCCACGCGATTGCCCAGGACCTTGACCTGGTTATCGATCCGGCCCAGATGATGAAAGACGCCGTCGGCGTCCTGCCGCACCAGATCGCCGGTGCGATACCAACGGCGCCCGTCGATGGTGGGAAATCGCTCCGCGGTCAGCTTCGGATCGCCGAGATAGCCGCGCGCCACCTGCCGTCCCGCCACCACCAGCTCTCCGTCTGTCTCCGGCGGCACAAAGCGCAGATCCGCATCCACCACCGCAGCTTCGTTCCACGGAAAGGCCCGCCCGATCGCCACCGTTCCGCGGTTGGGCGTCACCAGGGGCGGGTCATCCACCTTTTGCGCGATGCAGTCGACGGTCAGTTCCGTCGGCCCATAGAAGTTCTCCACGACGCTGTTCGGCGCGGCCGCCTTCCACGCCAGAGCTGTCGCGACCGGCAGCGCCTCACCCGCAAAAATCGACACCCGCAGCGAAGGAAACGATCCCGGCTTCAGCATTTTCATCCGCTCCATCATGGCGCCCGTCGACGGCACGCCAAACCACACCGTCAGTTCGTGCTCGCGGATAAACTTCGCCGGCGCGATCAGCTGCGACTTCGGCACCACATGTACCGACGCGCCCACGCCCCACGCCGAATACATGTCCAGCACCGATGCATCGAAGGTCAGCTCCGACATCTGCGAGAAGCGGTCTGACTTCCGAAAATCGCAGCGGTCCTGGGCAATCCTGAGGAACTGCACCACGCTGCCCGCCTCGATCATCACGCCTTTGGGCGTGCCCGTCGTGCCTGAGGTGAACAGGATGTAGACCAGCCCCTCATCGGGCACGGTGACGGGCGCGTCCGGCCCTTCATCCGGCAGCTGGTCGAAGGTCTCCGTGGCCGGGCTGCCGGCCTGGCCCGTTTTCTCGCCCGGCTTCCCGCCCCAGAGAATGCGCCGCGGTGCATGTGCCAGCACGCGATCCGTCAGCATCGACAGTCCCGCCGCATCGGCAATCAGCGCGTCCAACTGGGCGGTCTCCAGAATGCGAATCAGGCGCTCTTCCGGCGTATCCGGATTGACGGGCACATAAGCCGCCCCCGCCCACAACGTGCCCAGTACGCCGGCATAGGTTTCCACACTGCGCGATGCAAGAATCCCGACACGCTCGGCTCTCTGCCCGCGCTGGAGCCAGCCCGCGATCCGCC
>DASZYN010000790.1:0-2374 GCA_035545435.1 Acidobacteriaceae bacterium
GGTTGCTTTTCAAGCGAAGTGGTCGCCTCCAGTGCGTTGACGGTTCGACTGCCGGCAGGTCTCGGCGTTGCCCAGGCCTCTGCACAAGCCGTCGCCTGGCTGACCGCCGAGTACGCACTCTGCGAAGTCGGCGGTTTGAAACGTGGAGACCGTGTTCTGATTCACGCCGCTGCCGGCGGCACCGGTCTTGCCGCCGTGCATCTGTGTCGCAAGGCAGGTGCAGAGATCATCGCCACCGCCGGCAGCGATCGAAAACGCGACTGGCTCCGTAGCCTCGGTATCCGTGATGTCTACGATTCTCGTTCCATCGATTTTGCAAAATACATCAAAGGAGGCGTAGATCTGGTTCTGAACTCGCTTGCGGGCGAGTCGGTCGACGCGGGTGCAGCCTTGCTGCGTCCGGGTGGACGATTCCTGGAACTCGGCAAATCGAATCTCCGTTCGCCCGAAGAGATGCAGCAACGGTGGCCCGGAATTCGCTACCTGCCGGTCGATCTCACTCCTCTTTTTGCTGCGCGATCTCCCTGGGTGAAAGAGAGGCTCGCCGCAATTCTCAATGGCACAGCAGAGGGAACCGTTCCTCAACTGCCAGTCACCCTGTTCGACGAGGCAGAGATAAAAGCTGCGTTTCGTTTCATGTCGAGAGCAGAACAGATCGGCCGCATCCTTGTTACAAGGAGACATCCACA
This sequence comes from Acidobacteriaceae bacterium, assembly GCA_035545435.1. Taxonomy (GTDB): domain Bacteria; phylum Acidobacteriota; class Terriglobia; order Terriglobales; family Acidobacteriaceae; genus Palsa-343. The sequence continues at coordinate 690 of DASZYN010000790.1, forward strand.
GCGAATCCGGGGTACTCATTTGGTTGTCGGAGGGATGCGCGGCATCGGCCTCCGGCTTGCCGCCTGGCTGATCAGACGCGGAGCGCGTTCTCTCGTCCTTGTGGGCCGCAGCGCTCCAGGCTTAGAAGCACAGCGCCTGATCGAGCAGTTGGAGGCGAATGGCACAGTTGTGCACATCTGCCTGGGAGACATCGCTGACGCAGCTGTGGCGCGACGTGCCATCGATCTCGCCGGCCCAGAGCTCCGGGGTGTATGGCACAGTGCAGGCATTCTTGAGAATGCTCCACTCGAGCAGCAGACCTGGGATCGGGTGCGAAATGTGCTGCGGCCCAAAGTCGATGGTGCCTGGAATCTGCATCGGCTCACTCTCGGTTTCGAACTCGATCAGTTTGTCCTCTTCTCTTCCTGGGCTTCGATCGCCGGCTCGCACGGTCAGGTGAATCATTGCGCGGCGAATGCGTTTCTGGATGGGTTGGCGCACTTGCGCCGCTCGCAGGGCCTACCAGCACTGAGCATCAACTGGGGCGCCTGGGCTGACACCGGTGCCGCTTCGGATGATGACGTCGAACGGCAGCTCGCTCATTCCGGCATGAGGAAGATGTCTCCCGATGCTGCGCTCGAAGCACTCCTTGCGGCACTCGGCAGCAGCGAGCCACAAGTTGCCATCGGCCTCATTGACTGGCCGCGGTACCTCGCGCAACGACCAGGCAGGATGCAGCAGGCACTCTATTCACGCTGGATTCGTCAGAACATCGCCGGATCCACCGAAATGCGAAGCCGGAAGCAGGAAGAACCTCATGGCGAAAAATCGCGTGTTTCCAGTGCCGACGCGCTGGCCTGGAAGCACCTCCCTCCCGCCGCGCGCGAGCCGGCGCTGATTCGCATTCTCGCGGAGCATGTTCGCCGAGTGCTGGACCTCCATCGGGATGAAGAGGTCGATCCGGAGATGCCTCTCAGCGACCTTGGCATGGACTCTCTGCTGGCCGTGGAACTGCGCAACAGCCTCTCCGGCGCCCTTGGACGTCCGTTCCCGTCGACGTTGCTCTTCGACTACCCGAACCTCAGGAGCCTGGCCCGTCACATCGAAGCGCAGAGTTCACCCTCTCTGCAGGACGTTCAGGAAGAGACCCCAAAGGAGTCGTCCACCCGCCACAGCGATCTGCCAAAACATAACCAAACGGTGCTGGACCTTCTGGACGCGATCGAGCACCTCTCCGACGACGAAGTGGACTCCTTCCTGGAACAGGACGAGCGTTCGCTGCATGGAGTGAAAAACGGATGAGCGTCGAACCTGGATCCGGCGAATTTCTGGAGAGGCTGCAGAAGCTCTCTCCGAGGCGGCTCGCGCTGCTGGCAGCGGAGTTGCAGCGGCGGCTCTCTGCGTCCGAAACGCCGGAACCCATCGCGGTCATCGGCATGGCTTGTCGTCTCCCCGGAGGCGCAGACACGCCTGAGGCATTCTGGAAATTGCTCGCAGACGGCATCGACGCGATCGAACCGGTGCCCGCGGATCGCTGGGATGCGGATGCCTTCTACGATCCGAGGCCCGGCACTCCGGGAAAGGCCAACACAAAGTGGGGAGGATTTGTTCGGAATATCGACTTATTCGATGCCGGCTTCTTCGGCATCTCGCCCCGCGAGGCAGTGGGCATGGACCCGCAGCAGCGCATGCTCCTCGAAGTGGC
>DASZYN010000791.1:0-3940 GCA_035545435.1 Acidobacteriaceae bacterium
TGTCATCCGTGAGCACCTTGAGCCAGTTGGCGATGTAGGAGGCATGGTCTTCGCGTGGCTCGAGCGCGAGGTCGAGGTCGGCGCAGAGGAAGGCGGCGCCCAGTTCGGTCACGAGCTCCTCCACGTCTTCGAGTTTTTCGATGTCCTTGAGGACGTTATGGCGAATCGGAGCAGGTTACTGTGGGGTGGCCGGGAGGGGTTCCGGGCGGTCTTGGGTCTAGCCATCGTGTTCATTCCGTTGGGTTTAATACTTTTGGGGTGCCTGCCACGGGTGGTCGAGCTTGAAGAGAAATAGGCCACGCGGAGCTTGGAGTATCCAGAAGTTCTGCCGCCTCAACAACATTCCGGAAAATCTGTAAGCCGGTCCGCTGCGGGAGGCTCGCGCCCGCGACGGCGATACACTGCAAGCCTCAACAGCAGAGGTGCAGGGAATGCGGATTTCCCGTCTGACCATCGCCGGATTTCGGGGCGTGTCCCAGGCCGATCTTCGGCTTGGCAGCCACAGCATTCTCGTCGGCCCGAACAACGTCGGGAAGACGACCGTCATCGAGGCGATTGCCCTGTTGTTTGGCCGTGACCGGCTCGTTCGGGAACTGACAGAGCACGATTTCTTCGGCAGCGCGCCTGATCAGCGAAGCCGCATCACCACTGTCGCGACGCTGACGGATTTCGAGGCAGACGACCAAACGCGACATCGTGAATGGTTCGGCGCGGAGCGTGGCATCGCTGTCTGGCTCGCGCCCGATGGCACGCTGCATCCCGCACGAACGGACCCGACCTGGAAACTCGCCGTGCAGATCGGTTTCTGCGCGCGGTTTAACGTCGACACGCTGGAGGCGGAAACCATCCGGTTTTTCGTCGATGACGAGGCCGACATCGGCGATCCGTTCGACGAAGAGAACACGGTGCGTCCGGTTCGCGGAAAGGCACTCCAGGAACTCGGGTTCTTCCTCGTGTCCGCGACACGGACATGGGACCGCTGGATCTCGTTTACGTCGGAGTTGTTCCGGAAGGTCATCGCCGCAACCGGAGAGGTGCCGGCCGAGGCCGTTCGCGCCGAGCGCGGTCGCGTGTGGAATCCTGCGGAGCGCCTCGAAAACGCCGCGGGCATTTCGGGCATCGTCGCGAACATCAACCGCGAATTGACGCATCTGATGTCGGCGCCGCCCGAGCTCCAATTGCGATTGACGTCGACCGACAGCGCGGGCGTATTGCAGGCGGTCGTTCCGCATTTCCAGCAGGGGGCTTCGACGCCGACACTGCCCGCGGCGCGCCAGGGCTCGGGCCTCGCGTCGCTGCAAAGCCTGTTGCTGCTGATGCAGTTCGGCGCAGCGCGAAAAGACAAGGGGCAGTGCTTCATCCTTGGCGTCGAGGAGCCCGAGCTCCACGTTCCGCCGTCGCAACAGAAGCGCCTCGTCAATCGGCTTAACGCCGTCTGCACGCAAACGGTCATGACGACGCATTCTCCGCTCGTGGCTTCGATGTTCCCGCCCGAAGACGTCATCTTCATGCGCAACGTCGGCGGCACGCTGTCCGGCTCGCCGCTCTCCCTGGGCAATGCCGCGCCGAGCAATCACGAACAGCATCTTTTCTACGGTTGGCGGAATCGGCTGGTGGCGGCGCTGATGCACGAATACGTGCTTGTGCCCGAAGGCGTATCTGACGTCGCCTGGCTCGATGCGCTGCAAACCGCAATCGAACTGCGCCAGGACTGGAAGGGCGTTGGGAACGAGCCCACGCGCTTTGGCACATTCGTCGGCGTGGCGCCGACCGCTGACGCCAAGGTGGCGGAAACGTACACGGTCGCAAAACGCGTTCACAGCGATGTGGTGTGTCTGGTTGATGGGGACCCGGCGGGCCTCGGCTACGTTGCGGCCCTGAAAGCGCTCACGCCACCACCTAAGGTTGTTTTCGTGTGGCCGGATGGCTGGACGACGGAGAATGTCGTCGGCTGGATTGCCGATGCGAAACGGGCTGTGGCGCTGTCCCAGCTTGGAACCGCGCTCGGCGCCACGTTCGGCAATGGTGCGGTGCTCAAGACGCATCTCGAGCGGCACAAGACGTACTTGCCCCTCCATGAATGCGCTGCGGAAGTCCTCGCTGGTATTCCCGAGTGTCGCGCCCGGACGTCGGACTTGCTGAACGACATGGCGGACGTCGTGCGTGGAGCGAGTGGTCCGCGCAAACATCTGGTGCCGTGGCCGCAGCAAAGCACGGCCACGACGAGCGTGTGGCGGTTGAAGCCGTGATCCGCGCTTTCTTCGAAGGGCCGGCGGGCAGCGGAAAAACGCATCAGCTGATCGAGGAAGCGGTCACAGCATCCCGCGAAGTGCTCTTGCACCCGGAGCAAAAACTGCTGGCGCTCACGTTCATGAACGGCGCGCGTCACCGGTTGAACTTTCGGTTCGGCGAGAAACGTGAACTGCGCGGGCGATTCGCCTGCCTCACGTTTGACTCTTTTGCGGGAACAGTCGCGCGCCGGCGTCGTGCGCTATCGCGGTCGCTGCCGCCGGTGCGCCACGGCCGAGATACCAACGACTTCGACCGCACCTGCATCGAAGCGGCGCGGCTGCTGGAGTTGCCGGAGGTCGCGAACTGGGTTGCGAATTCATATCCGCTCGTTGTCGTCGACGAGGCGCAGGACCTCGATGCTCACCGTCTGCGGCTGCTGAAGGCCCTGAGCGAGGCGTGCTGTGTGGTCGCGGCGGCGGACGAGTTCCAGAACCTCAACGACCATGTCGATAGCGGCAGCGTTGTCACGTGGTTGCGCATGGCGAATCGGCCACACGCGTTGACGCGCATCCGCCGGACGGCGCAAGACGGCCTGCTCAGGGCAGCCGGCGCCCTTCGCAGCGGCACCGGTATGTGTCACGAGCTGGCATTCGAGGATGGTTTCCAGCCTTGTCACGCCGGCGATGGCATCCGCGTGGTTTCTCCTCCTGCGAAAAACTCCGGGGCCCTTTCCTGGGCTGTGGCGAACGAGCTGTCGGCGCTGGGCAACTATGCTGTCATCCTGACGCCTGACGCGAAGGGGAAGACCATTCAGCAGGTTCTGGCCAGTGTTCAGACGAAGGCTTTTAACAGGAACAAAAGGGCAGGAACGACCTTCGGGCCTTTTCCCCTCGTGTGGGAGCGCCGGGAGGAAGACGACGCGGCGGAGTGGCTCGCGCGGTTCGACGGCGACGGTACTCTGAAGTTGCGCGACGTTGTTGACACGGTGTCGGGCGCACAGCGGCCCGAGTGCCGCTACATCTGCGAGCGGTTGGAGAGGGCGCGGAATATCCGGGGCGAAACGACTGTGACGCGCGAGCGTTTGACGCAGGTGATCAGAGACGTCTTGCGAGACGCGGGTCACGCCTTGCCGCCGAGCGGGCCAGGACGACGCGTCATGACAATTCCACGCGCGAAAAATCGCGAGTTCGGGAGTGTGCTCGTGCTGTGGCCGCATTCTGTCGCGGGCAGTCCGGAGCATCAGCGACGGCTCCTCTACAATGCCATCACGCGCGCGAAGGATCGGTGCTCCGTGGTGGTGTTCGGCCAGGGACGCACTGACAAAGCGCCCTTCTCATAACGCGCGGCAGGCCGCGCTCAAACGAAAACCGAAACGGCGGCAGGCCGCCAAATACGACGGAAGTGGAGTTCACGGCTCCTCAACTTGCCGATCATGGACCCACATTGGACCCACGCGGGAGAATTGCGCAGGCGTTGTTCCCACCGTGTTCCCACGAAGTCCGAGTAGACAAAGCGAGGTGGTTGAAATAGGCCGATTTTATTGGTCGGGGCGGCCGGATTCGAACCGGCGACCCCCTGCGCCCAAGGCAGGTGCGCTACCAGGCTGCGCTACGCCCCGACCGAGGCCTCCATCCTATCAAGCTCCCATGCGGACGCCGGGCCTTTCGCGTCGCGGCCTTCCTCACCACACGAAGGGCACGAGCGCGGC
>DASZYN010000792.1:0-1765 GCA_035545435.1 Acidobacteriaceae bacterium
TGATCGGCGGCAACAATCTGCAGATCAACTTCAACGAGACAGCCACCAGCTCGCTGACGATCAACGGCGTGAATTATAACTCGGCCGGGCTCGGCCTGTCGTCAATCAGCGGTTCGGCGGCCGGCTCTTTCTTCGATACCAGCACGCTCTCGAGCCTGGTCACCAACATCAATTCGGCGATCTCGAACGTGCAGAGCCAGACCGAGACGTTCGGCACCAATTCGTCGACCATCTCGACCCGGCAATCGTTCACGACCAACATGATCAACACGCTGCAGACCGGCGCCAGCAACCTGGTGGCGGCTGACCAGAACCAGGAAAGCGCGAACCTGCTCACCGAGCAGACGCAGCAGCAGCTGGAAATCTCGGCACTGTCGATCGCTAACGACGCCAACCAGTCAGTGCTCAAACTGTTCGGCTAAAATTTCTGGTATAGGCCTGCTGGCATGCGGCGGGGCAGAAATGCCCCGCCGTTTTGATTTTGGGCGTATCCGACGGACTTCGGCCGGCGAGCATACCGCTTCCTCGCGACATCCTCCCTCAGGCGACCCACTTGGCGGCCGACGACGAAATGAAAAGACGGCGCCCGAGCCTTCGCGCGGCCATGCGGAGCGAGTGAGCTTGAGCAGGATGGTCTTCTCAGCGTTTTCGACGGCTGGTTGACGCGGCCGTCCAATCTCAGCAAGCCCACAACCTGCAATGTGACCTGACCCGTCTGCGGCTACCCCTCGACCGCTGGCGGCGGGGCTAGTGCCTCAGTTTTCCAACTAAGACGTTACCGGCCGCAGGCCCCTCTTGGACGGGGGCCAATCCACACCCGCGGACCATGTCGGACTCGCCTTCGTCGAATACCTCTCCGCACGAACTGCAACAATCCATTAACCTTATTACGGTAAATATTCGGTCACCGATTTTGGATCGAGCCGGTACGGCACGTCCAGCAAGTGCAAGCCAGTACGGCCTGTAACCAGAAGGGTATACGATTATGTCTGATATCACCTTGACATCAGGTATTCGGCAAAACCTGCTGTCACTGCAGCAGACCTCTCGCGATTTGACGACAACCCAGGAAGCGCTGGCAACCGGCAAGGCGGTCAATTCCGCCGCCGACAACCCGAGCGCCTTCTTCACGTCGCAAAACCTGACCAACAGCGCGAACTCGCTGAGCTCGCTGCTCGACCAGATCGGCCAGGGCCTGCAGACGATCAATGCCGCGACCAATGGCCTCCAGGGCATCACCAGCCTGTTGCAGCAGGCGCTGTCCACCGTGCAGCAGGCGCAGTCGGCACCGTTTTCGACGGCGGGCGTCACGACCGGAGCGGTGGACCTTTCCACCGCCGGCGCTCCCAGCGCCGCCGCCGGCAGTCTGCTGCTCAGCGTCGGGACCTCGACCGCCACGATCACAATCAGCTCGGGCGAGGCCCTGAGCGCCATTGAATCCGCAATCAACAGCGCCAGCACCACCACCCTCGACGGCGCTGTCACCGCAACCGACAATGGCAGCGGCGACCTGGTTCTGAGCTCCACCTCGACCACTTTCACAATTGCCAGCAACGCCACCTCGACAGGGCTCGGCCTCACCACAGGAGCAGTCTCCGGCACCAGCACAACGCGGACGTCGCTCCAGAGCAACTACAACACACTGCTGACGCAGATCAATCAGCTGGCCGCGGACTCCGGCTACAACGGCGTCAATCTGATCGGCGGCAACAATCTGCAGATCAACTTCAACGAGACAGCCACCAGCTCGCTGACGATCAACGGC
>DASZYN010000793.1:0-2400 GCA_035545435.1 Acidobacteriaceae bacterium
CAAAAAGAATGCCGACTCGAATCTTTTTCATGCGCCGGCTGTCATTCTAAATAAGACGCGGCCTTCGCCGCTGTCGCGCCGGCAACTCGCGATTCGATCGCCCATATCACATCGAAGTCCTCAGGGCTTCGTGCCCCGTACTTCGTCCCCGGAAACCGTCGTCGTCCACGTCTTTCCGTCCGTCGACGCCGCCTGCTCGAAATGAATCCGATCCTTGCCGGTGAATTCATTCGTCGTGCGCCACCAATGCGTGCTGCTTCCATCGTGGCCAGCATACGTATAGCGCGAGCCCTCGACCGTCAGTTCCCCGCGGCCCACTGCCTGGTCGTCCGGCAACACATTTTGGATATAGAAGTGACCCGGCGACTCCCCGGGCACGTACACCACCAGCGCCCCGACCTTCCCGTTGACCGTCTGCTGGCACGCGAAATATCTGCCGAACAAATGGCAGTCGTTGACGAGCGAATCCGTGGTGCTCTTCCCGGACTCTTCATGCATCGTCAAGCTCCATGCGCCGTCGTACAGGCGAAGCGGCGCGTACGGATCGGCCGATTCGGCCTGTCCGGCGAGTAAGGCAAGCATCAGAATTGCGACCATGTTGATGGGTCTCCGTGGCGTTGTCTTTCCTGACAGTCAGGAGCGCCATCGTATCACTGCTCCACAGCAAAAAGAAAAGCCCCGAGCGCAAACTCGGGGCTTTCATTTTCTCTTTGCTGATCGATCAGCCTCTTACCACCGGTACACTGCCATTCCGTCCAGATACACATTCCCCCACGACGTTCCGCTGCTGGCCCCGTCGATCTGGAACTGGGTGATCACTGCCGGTCCCCACCCCAGGGAGTAGCCTGAAAAGGCGGTCACGTTGATGGCCTGCTGCGCACCGTCCAGCCACACTGCGTGATAGGTCACCCACCCGGACGTGTTGCGCGTATACCAGATCTGCACATGGTGCCACGCGTTCGGCGCCCAATTATGCACGTTGCAATAAGCGCTCGAGTGCGCCCATGTGTCATTGAACTGCGTCGGCGATCCACCGTTCACCGAGTAGTCCCACGTGTTGTTCCAGGTATCGCACTGGAACCCCATCATGACCGTTTGTCCGTTCTGCATCGTCTGCGCCAGGTCGAACTCCAGATTCGAAATGCCGTTCGAGTCATTGGCGATGTAAACGTAGGTGTCGTAGAAGAAGTTCTGAGCCGCCGTATCGGTTGCGAACTGCACCGCATATCGCTCGCCACCGTAATAATTGAACACGTTCTGAAAATACGTCGCCTTTCCATCCGGCGCAGGCGAACCGGTCACGCTCATGGCCCCGGCCGACGAACCCGGTGTCCCTCCGTCATGGATCATCGTCCACCCGCCCATCGTCTGGATCGCCCCCACCCCAATCGCATTGGAAGGAATCACCGACGTGGCGTTGCTGCTGCCGGTGGCACTCGCGCCTGGAACCACGTCGATCGACAGGTCGGTCGGGCAGAATCCACCGTACATGTTCCATACCTTCACATGCAGAACGTGCCATCCCGCACTGGTGGACACCGGTCCGTTCATGTAATTCACCTGAAAGACCGCTGCCTGCGCGCTGTTATCGAGCGAGTAACCTACGGCGCTCACCGGTTGCCCGGAGCAGGTGGCCGCCTTCATGTTCAGCGTGAACGGCGAGCCCACCTGGGACCCATTCGCCGGGCTGTAGATCGCCGTCTGTGCCACAGCCGACGCAGTTGCCAATGCCAGCATCATAAAGAGAGGGGAGAGCGTTCTGACGAACTTCATCGAGGGTACCTTTGCGAGGGAGATATAGCGCCACTGTGGGCGGTCCGGCCGAGTTCCTGCGCATGAAAACCGATTGTCGCGTCCTGAATCCTGCAATCGAAACTCATGCGATCCGTTGTCCTGCCAGGGTGCATCTACGCTCTTCCAGTCAATCCCGCCGAATGCCGCAGCACTCGTTTCAGGCTGATCTGGAGCCCTTCCGGAGCAATCGGATTCCTCCCGGCAGAGATCATGGATCTCCCGCGTGAAGAGTCGCCCGCATCGCTCAAAAAGAGCAAACCGGCTTGCAGCAAATTGTCAGGTGGGACTGTTCTGAGCTTTTAACCGACGTCGAACACTCGATTCGAGCAGCTCAGCAGACCTCTATATGGATCGGCCCGAACGAAATTCAAATTCGCTCCGGACCGGGCGCCTGGCAGCAAAGTGCCATGGCTGGTGCGCATTCTCCCCGATCTTCCTGGATCATGGCCCCGGGTTATCGGTTATGGTTCTGACCGCAAGGCAATCAGTCGCTTCGAGTGTTAACCAATCCTTACACACAGTGATGGATCAGGCAACCTTTTTCTCGGTGGAAATTCACCCTGAGCCTGCCTCTTTCGCGTCATGGCGCGCCAGTGATCAAAATTC
>DASZYN010000794.1:0-2131 GCA_035545435.1 Acidobacteriaceae bacterium
GCCAAAGGCAACGGTGACCGCAGACTCTGCCTGTGCGCCGGTGTGGCTCCCCGGCCTCATGCCCTGCCGAGGCGAGGGCATCGCGCACATCATTCTCGAAGTCACTGACGACGGCTCACCCAGGCTGACCTCCTACCGGCGTGTCGTCCTCCACGTGCTCCCAGGCAACTAACGCGAGTCGATTGACACCGGCCGCGAAACAAGTTCGCCTTTTACTGGCAACTGGCAACTGGCAACTGGCAACTGGCAACTGGCAACTGGCAACTGGCAACTGGCAACTGGCTACTAAAAACTCTTCCCTTCGCCCTGGAATGCTGCGATACTTGATCGTGCCCGCCTGGTTCGTCCAGCACACAAATCCAAATAAGGTGACGCAGAAATGTCCGCGAAGTACATTTTTGTGACTGGCGGAGTTGTGTCCAGCCTCGGCAAGGGTCTTGCCGCCGCATCGATCGGGTGTCTCCTCGAAAGCCGTGGCCTCAAAGTCAACCTGATGAAGTTCGATCCGTACCTGAATGTCGATCCAGGGACGATGTCGCCCTTCCAGCACGGCGAAGTCTTCGTCACCGACGACGGCGCGGAGACCGACCTCGACCTCGGCCATTACGAGCGCTTCACCCACGCCAAACTCTCCCGCGACAACAACTGGACCACCGGCCGAATCTACGAGCAGATCATCCTCAAGGAACGCCGCGGCGACTACCTCGGCAAGACCGTCCAGGTCATCCCTCACGTCACCAACGAAATCAAGAACGCGATGCGCAAAGTCTCGGCCGAAGGTGACGTCACCATCGTCGAAATCGGCGGCACCGTCGGCGACATCGAATCGCTGCCTTTCCTCGAGGCCATTCGCCAGGTTCGCCAGGAACTGGGCCGCGAAAATACTGTTTTCGTCCACGTCACGCTGGTGCCCTGGATCGGTGCAGCTCAGGAGCTCAAGACCAAGCCCACGCAGCACTCCGTAAAAGAGCTGCTCTCGATCGGAATCCAGCCCGACATTTTGCTGTGCCGCACCGACCGGCATCTTTCCCGCGAAGTGAAAAGCAAGATCGCCCTCTTCTGCAACGTCGAGGATCAGGCGGTCATCACGGCGCGCGACGTGCAGTCGATCTACGAAGCGCCGCTCATGTTCCACTCCGAAGGCCTGGACCGGCTCGCGCTCAAGTACCTGCACATCGAGACGCCCGAGCCCGATCTGAGCAAGTGGTCGGCTCTGGTCGAGCGCTGCTATCACCCCGCCGACGAAGTCTCGATCGCGATTGCCGGAAAATATGTTGAGTACGAGGACAGTTACAAATCCCTGAAAGAAGCCCTCGTCCACGGCGCGCTCAAGTACAACCTCAAGCTCAGCGTGACCTGGATCGAAGCCGAAGGACTCGAAGAGCCGGGCTACGAAGAGCAGCTGCGGGGCTTCGACGGCATCCTCGTTCCCGGCGGATTCGGCAAGCGCGGCATCGAAGGCATGCTGAATGCGATTCGCTACGCCCGCGAACAGCAGGTCCCGTATTTCGGCATTTGTCTTGGAATGCAAACTGCCTGCATCGAGTACGCGCGCAATGTCTGCGGCCTGCAGGGCGCGAATTCGAGCGAATTCGATCCCGCCACGCCCCACCGCGTCATCTACAAGCTGCGCGAGCTCACCGGCGTTGAAGAAATGGGCGGCACCATGCGCCTCGGCGCGTGGACCTGCCTGCTCGAGCCCGGCTCCGCCGCCGCGAAAGCCTACGGCAAAACCGAGATCTCAGAACGTCACCGTCACCGTTACGAATTCAATCGCGAATATGAAGCTCTGCTCACCGGCGCGGGCCTCAACATCACCGGCACCACGCCCGACGGCACCTACGTCGAGATCGTCGAAATTCCCGGCCATCCGTTCTTCCTCGGCTGCCAGTTCCACCCGGAATTTAAGTCCAAGCCCCTCGAGCCGCATCCCCTGTTTGCCCGCTTTATCGAGGCCAGCTACGCCAACCGGCTGAAGCGCTCCCAGACCCAAGCCGAGCCGATGAAAGTGGAAGTGAGCTAGCAGCTAAACAGCCGCGGGCGCGTGCACCGCGATCTCGACCTTTGGCGGCTGCAACAGCGTGTTGTGAATCAGGCAACGATGCACGGCCCGCTCGACTCCCTCCCGGTT
>DASZYN010000795.1:0-1884 GCA_035545435.1 Acidobacteriaceae bacterium
GGGAAGTGCGAACGGAGTCGGACGGGGAAACCGCAGTCATTCTCCTCAACGGCCAGAAGGTGCCGATGAGCCGAAGCTACCGCTCGCGGATGCAGCGTCTGCTGCATCGCTGATCGTCGATCCACTTTTCTGTAGACCGGATGATTGCCTCGCTGGCCGGCAGCAGCGACAAAATTCGCCCCATCGCGCGCGCACCCCCATCGGTCCCAGCATCGGACGTTTCATCCCGGAATTCCAAATGCGGAAACAGCAGGGCGGTTTCTACCAGGGAGTGCACGAAGCTTTTGCTCGCTGCAATGGCGATGAAGTTGGAGCGCCGGTATTGATCCCGGAGATCCCGCATCTCGTCCCAGCCTTCGTGCTTCTATCACAAACCATTCAGGTCGCGCCGCTTCGGTTGGGTGGTTGCTCTATGGCATGGCATGAGCACCCAGGCCCTGATTGGTGATCGGAAACTAACGAAGTATTTTCGCGCCCCCAACCAGCGGATCGACGGTCCCCTGAATATCGCAATGCGAGTGACGATCCGATCCGACGCGAACCGCATCTTTCAGGCGCTCACCCAGCCCGAATATCTCGAAACCTGGATCGCGATTCCTGGCGCCTTTGCAGATTCGCATTTGATCGCAACGCAAAACCTGAGCAGCTTTCGCCTCGATCTCTACCGAAACGGCGTCCGAGATCTGACGATTGAGGGCGAATACAAAGTCCGCCGCCGTCGCAAGATGCTCTTCACGTGGAGGACAGCTGGCCCTACCCTAAATGCGGAAAGTCTCGTTTACATTGGCCTTCATGGAAATTTCAATGAGACGGTGCTGGAACTTCACCATCGGGGCATATCTTCCCCTCAGGAACACGCCTGGCAGCAGGAAATGTGGTGCGAATCGCTAAACCGGCTGAACCGGCTCCTGAGCTGAGAATCAGCCAGGAGCAGTTGTGAACCTCGTCGCGTCAGCTCTTGTCTGCACCAGGGCGCAGCCAGTCGAAGGAATGCTGCTCAATAGCGATCCTGACCAGTTGGCTGCGGGTTCTGACTCCCGCTTTGTGAAACAGTTCCTGAACCGCGGCTTTGACCGCCGTTTCCGAAGTATTCAGTTTCCAGGCAATCTCCTTGTTGGCAAGGCCGTCGAGGATACCGCGCAGCACTTCGCTCTGCCGCGCCGTAAGCGGCCGGGCGCGCTCCAGATGCTCTGTGCGGGTTCGCCTTTCGGCCAGCAGGCTGCGCAGCGCGGGATCATCGAGCCAGATTTCGCCGGATGCGACACGCTGAATGGCCTGCATCAACCGATCAGGGTTCCCGTGCTTCAGAAAAATGCCCGACGCCCCCATCTCCATGACACGCAACACCACTTCATCATGCAGACCGGCCGTGACCATCAGGACACGCGCGCTGCTGGCCCGGCGTTTCAGTTCGGCGAGCAGACTGAGGCCCGACTCCTCGCCAAGGTCATAGTCCAGGAGGATGACGTCGGGATTCGACTGCGAAAGCTCTCGGAACGCTTCTCCTACGGTGGCGCATTGTCCCACGACCGCCACCTCCCGAACTGTGTCGAGGAGACGGCTCAGGCTCTCGCGGAAGAGCCCGTGATCATCGACCATGAGGATCCGAATTTGCTCCATCGGGCGCTGTCCTAGGCCACACTCCTCAGGTTAACGATAAAGCATGCGCCGTCAGACAAGGCGAGATGACGAATTTCGCCGCCGAAGGAACGCAGGAATGCTCGCGAGAGGTAAAGGCCGAGCCCGGACGATTGCGCGCCCTCCTGAAAAGGACGAAACAACTGCTCTGGATGCAGAACCCCACCGCCGCTGTCGGCAAACTCCACCACCACACGTTCGCCTTCCGTTCCGGCGGTAACGGAAAAGAGGCGCCGGTCCCGTGAG
>DASZYN010000796.1:0-1770 GCA_035545435.1 Acidobacteriaceae bacterium
CGTTACACAAAGGATATCGGCGTGGCGTGGGCTGCCCTGCAGCCGCACCCCGAGCTGCTCCGCGTCATAACGAGGCGTCAAACTCGCGACCAGTTCAATATCGCATCCGTTACAGCTGCCGGAATTCATATGAAACAGCCACGGACTGCGGCGGCGGCAGGAGCTTATGACACGAGAGGTGAGAGTCATGGAAGGCCTCCCATCAGGAATCGGAGCGATCCGGGCCATAAGCCGGGCACAAGCAGGAGCGCTACCAGGACCAACACCACAGCCCGCACGAGAAACGGTTCCTGATGTGGCTGGGAGTCCCCGCAATCGGCCTCATTGGCTCCGGCAGCAGGCGGTCCCCACCAGGCCCGCGTCAGTGCTATGACGTAGGCGATCAGGGCAAATCCGGAAGAGGCGATGAATACAGCAAGAAGCGCAGGGTGGATGCGCAGCGCTGCCTCGTAGAGGCGCCAGCGGCCCACGAATCCAACCATTGGCGGAATGCCGAGCATGGCCAGCATCCCAAACAGAAAACCAAAGGCACTCATCGGATAGCGGCTGGCGATTCCGGTGCGATCTGCGCGCAAAACTCCATCGGATTCGGGCGTTGCGAGTGTGGCGAAGAGCAGTGCCTTGGCGAGGGCGTGGGCGGTGGCCCCAATAACAGCACCCGAAACGCCGACCGCTGACGCCGACACGAGACCCAAAAAAAGAAATCCCACATCTTCCACGCTCGACAGCACCAGCAGCCGTTTAAGGCTCCGCTGAGCCAGCATCAGGATCGCGGCTGCGAACGCAGTGACGCCGGCAACCGTGAGCCAAACAGCGGGAGAACCGAGAAGAAGCGGATGTTGCTGTGTGATGACCACTAAATCGGCAAATGCGGCGATGTCGACGACGGCCACGATTTGTCCGAGCACAACGGCGGGCAGTTCATCCGCCACCCGCGCAACCCAGAACAGAAAGGGAATCGCCGCCAGCTTGAGGCAAGCCCCCGTTAGCAGGAACGCCTGCGCTGCTGCCGGATCGTGGATCAGAATCTGACTCGCAGTCAGCAGAGCCAGGGAAACCGCCACCATGATGACGTACGCGTTCTTCGCTCCACGGGAGACCTGAGGCCGCCAGACCAGCGGAATTGTGAGGATGGCGGCAGATTCCACAAGTGCAAAGCGCAGCCATTCTCCATGCACGACGAGGCCTGCGGCCGCAGCTGCACTGCTCAGCGACATCCACAGGGCCAGCCGTCGAGTCGCCCGTTGGCTGAGCGCGACCCCGAGCAGGCCCACCGCGGCCGTCGCACAGGCTGCAGTCAGCAGCGGCGCCGCATGCATCGGCTCGACGGCGCGCACCTCCGGCACGGGCATGTTGAACCAGCGAAGCGCAGCCAGCACAAGCGCAGACAGCACAACCATCGAGACAGAAGCGCGTTCTTCCAGCCAGGCCAGTGCGACATTGCAAATGCGTGCGCACGTCAGCAGACCTCGCCCCATCGCCAGGTACACCGCATCGACTCGCGACCATTGGAAGAAGGGGAGCCACGTCTGCTCAAAAATGCGGGAAAAGTCGCGGGCGGTCAGCCGTCCTTCATCGCTGAGCGGCTCGCCGCCCGTAAAGATGCCCCCCGATGCGCCTGCGAGCGCAGGGCCGGAGGCCACAGCAACCTGCGCAGGCCGCAGGGCGTAGGCGAATGCGTAGATCACGCCGCCCATCACCAGCGAAACGACCGCGAGCACCAGACCGCCCGTCGTCGAGAAGCTGCCGGTACCGGTGAACAGGCCAAAC
>DASZYN010000797.1:0-3258 GCA_035545435.1 Acidobacteriaceae bacterium
GCAGACTGATCCAGGGCCATCGCGATGTTCCTCTCGGTAGTGATCCTTGGTCGTTTCACCACAGAGACTCACGCGATGGCCCTCTACATCAGCACCGACACGCCGCCACTATTTACACCACGCCCCGGGACGTTCCCCTACGGTTTGTTTGCCGAGGCCAAGCTGCACACCTGCAAGCGGCGAGCTGAATACTACGTCGTGTCACTGCGGGTCGTCGTTGCCACTGCGGGTCGAAGGATTGCGACGCCGTATTGAGTACCGCACCCGGCCTTCAAGGATTTGTAAGGACGGCGCTCCAACGGTTGAGATAATCGGCTGGCTGCAGCGATCCCAGGACCATGTTGTTGCTTCGCGCTAAGTCGAGTCGTTCCTTCGCGTTGCGCAGGGTCGCTGCTATGTCGGTCGGAGTCGAGCTCTCCGTTGTATCAAGCTCCCATCGCCGCGCAAGCGCGAAGTGCCTCTTGAGATCGTGGTAGGGCAGCTGCGCGGAACCGCTGCGCTCATCGACATTGCCGGCACCACCGTCAAGCGCTTTCGCGGTGAACGCAATCGTCCACAGGAGGACGACGTAAGCGAGCGCGTAGCTCGGCACCATGACCCACAATGATTTTCCCCCGTGAAACGCCCAGCTACGCCGCTCACGGTGTCACCTACGAATCCCGATAGAGCCACCCCCGCCATGATGGCGACGTAGGCGTATTCCCGCTCGGCGTGACCTTGCTGGATCTTCGTTGAGTGAAGTACCAGATCCCAACGGCGACAACGACGATCGCCGAGGCGATGAATCCCGCCACGATCCACACCGGCAGGGGCTTGCTGGGGGCTATGTGGGCTGACTTGAACCCGACTTTTATCAGGCTAGTGCGCACGTAGGCTGTGGATGTTTGCGAGGATTTCGGCGAGGTCGGGTGGTGGCGGTTCAGCAGCGGTCAGGGTGTGCTTGCCGGCTTGGATAGTGACGGTACGGTAGCGGCGTGCGGTGCGAACGAATTTCTTAATGCTCCAACCGGTTTGGTGCTCGATCCAGTGCGATACCGCCATCGCGGCGAAGACAACGCTGAGGTGGGCTTCGATGGAGTCGCGGGTGCGGTGATAGATCGGGCGGGCTTGCAGGTCGTGCTTGGACATCCGGAACGCCTTTTCAATGCGCCACAACTGGTGATACGCCTCGATGACGAAAGTGGCCGGTTGGCTCACCAGGTTGGTGGTGTATCCCTTCCACCCGGCCAACGCCCGGGCCTTGGCCTCCAGTGTGCGATTCACGCTCTTGGTAGCCCCGGTGAGCTGGATGTAGCGGTTACGTTTGACCGGGGCATGCCCGTCAACAGCACGTTCGGCCTTGGCCACCTGCTCATCGATCCCCCGCAGCGTGCGCCGGGCCCGGTCATGGCGGTACTGGTAGTGGATGATCCGGTCCGGGATGCCGCGGGTTTTCTCGCCGCTGGTTGATGGCCAGGGCTGGGTGAGCACCAGGCCGTCGGGGATCGCCTCATCGGAGTGCTTGTCGCGCCACTCGCGCACCACATCAGGTAAAAACGGAATCCTCGCGCCGAGAATGTAGGACAGCCCTGCCGCGTGCAGGGCGACCTGGTTGGCTTCCGAGATCATCCCGGCATCAGCGACGACCGTGACGTCGGTGAGTTGGTGAGCGGCCTTGAACGCGTTGATCACCGGCAGCATGGTCGCGGTCTCTGCCTTATTGCCCTCAAAGGCCGCCACCGTCAACGGGAACCCGCCAGCATCGGTCAACAACCCCAGGGTGATCTGCGGGTCCAACCGTCTTTCCTTGGAGAATCCGGGCTCCCGGAACCCATCACCAGCATCGGTCTCGAAGTGCAGCGTCGACACGTCATAGAGCACCAGACTGGCCGGACCCAATTGCGCGTGGGCAGCGCATGCGGTCGAAAGCGCTTGCCGGAAAGCGGGTTTGGCGAACACCGGCAGACGGCGGTTCAGCGTCGGATACGACACCGGGACGACCCCAGTCTCCTCGACGACCCGAAGTGAATCGGCCTTGCTGGTCGGTTCGATGATCCGGGCCAACACCAACTGACGAAACGCCTCATCCCCATCGGCGACGTTGGCGAACCCGACCTTGTCATAAGCAGCGCACAATGCTTCCCACAGCAGCGCCGACTTCGAGGACGTGATCGGCAACGGCTCGGCCGCCGAACGTTCGGCCAAGCCAAGGTCGAGTTGCGCTTGGCCGGCGGCCAGTCGCTGCGCCGCGGCAGCCTTCAAAGCGGCCACCCCGGCCTCGTCATGCGCCGAACCCAGATGCTCGATCCGGCGTGACCCGCGCCGCGAGGACCACACGACCTGCACAGCCATCGCCCCCGAGGATGTCTTCACCGTGCGCACATAGGCCACGCAGGCACCCTACGGCCCACCGGCTAGTGCACAAATCCGCACCAGGCCACAACCGAAGACACAGGTCACAGCCCTACACAACCGCCGGATCGCCGACAGTGATAAAAGTCAGGTCTTACGACGAGCTCGATGCATCACTTCTCGAAGGATTCTCGGACAACGTCGTTTCACGATTTAAGTCGGAAATGAATTGACGACGACTACGCGCCCCGGTCCAATAGATCCGACGACCCGAGCACCCGCTCGATTTGCACTTCGATGACCACCCGTCGCGGGTTGGGCCGCGGCGTGCGGTAGCGCTGGGCGTAACGCAACTCGGCGTCGCGCACCGCGTCGACATCGCTGTTCACCTTGGACCGGCCCTCCAGCGACAACCACCGCGCCCCGTCGACCTGGCTGAGCACGGCCAGCCCGCCGCGATCGGCGTTGATCGCCTTCTGCGACCCGCCGGTGGTGATCACCCGGGCAATGTGCGTCTTGGGGTCGAAGGTGAAACCCACCGCCACCACGTGCGGCGAATTGTCGGCCCGCAGCGTGGTGAGCATGGCCAGATGGCGCTCCGACAGAAACGCCAACGCGTCGTCGGTGAGCCGGGTAGTGGTATTCGCCATCACCGCCCACGCTAGCGCAGGTAATAATCGCAGCCGTGGACGACACGGGCGCAGCTCCGGTACTAATCCTGGGCGGCCGCAGCGAAATCGGCGTCGAGCTGGCCCGACGGCTGGCGCCGGGAACGACGGTCGTGCTGGCGGCGCGCCGGGCCGACCAACTCGACGAGCAGGTGGCCGCACTGAAAGCCGCCGGGGCCAAAACGGTGCACACCATGGAGTTCGACGCCGACGACCTGGATTCCCACGGCCCACTGGTCGCCGCGGTCGTCGCCGATCA
>DASZYN010000798.1:0-1648 GCA_035545435.1 Acidobacteriaceae bacterium
CCCCCACCAGGTGTCGTGTCGGGAAAAGCTCGCCGCCCCGGCTCAGGCACGCGCGCTGCCGCAGGGCACTGAGCGATGGTAGGCCCCCCTGCGGCCCCAGGGACAGAGCGACACGGTAACAGTCTCAGGTGACTCTCCGCATACGAATCACGGAGAGTATTCATTACTCTCAGTTACCCTCCGTTTAGAGCGTAACATTCTGTAGGTGTAAACAGTTGAGGTATAATGCCACACATGACGCAAGAACTAGTTCAACTAACCGCAGACAACCCGCTGAGGGGTCTGCAACGAGCTGATGGCACCTGGTCCGCCCGTGACGTACAGAAGTCCGGCTATGTTCACGCAACCTGGCGCAGCTGGGAGCTGGCCCTTCAGCGCGGGCAAGCTTTGCTTGAAGGGCAGTACGGGAACGGCGCAGGTCAGGCCCATATTGCCTCCGCCAGCAAAAAGGTGGGAATCGGGCTAAACGGACAGCGCGAGGTGAACGACTACACCCTGACTGCGCTTGGCCTGTTCGCCGCATGCGAGCAGTCGCAACTGCCGGATTTGGACATATGGTTCGTGCACGCCGGCCTTGAAGCCGCAGGCTTGAGTAAAGAGGTCGACGTTATGCCTGACCGCACACCTGCCCTGCCGCCGCATCTGGAGCTGCCGAGCGCCGACCGGATCATCAACCTCGGACTGGAAAGTGTGACGGTCTACCCTGACGGCCGCCAGGAGCTGAAGTTCAACCCGGCGCTGGCTGCTGCTGAACGCCGTCTCCGCGAGGAGAAGAGCGAGCGCCGCCGCCAGGCCCGGGAAGACCGCGACCGCCGTCTCCGCAACCGGGTGATGCTGCCATCGGGAAACCTGGAGGAATTTTTCAACATGGGTAAGGGCACCTGGCGCCACCTGCTTTATGCCGTTAATCGCTACGTTGGGGTCCGTGCACCCTTTGACGAGGTCGAGAAGTGGGTCAGGAGCTACCAGGCTCAGCTTCAGCCGGACATCCGGGAGGTGAACATCACGATCGAAGATGACATCGAGTACCCGTCCTACAAGCTGGTACTTGACGCCCGGGAGTACGTCCTGATCAAGCTCGGGCTCCCGTTGCAGTAACTGCAAAGGAGAGAGTATGACGGCCAGTAGTTTGGCGGAACCAACTCCGCACACGCCGTCCACCAAGGGATGCAAATTAACAGTGACACCGGGCCATAACGATCACGCAACCCACCTAGGCGGCGCCCGGCCACGCGACACACGAACCCCACGAGTCCAGCGCCGGGCCAAGCAGCATACGGAGCCCAACTGCGACACGCCCGGCCAGGCACACCCCGGACTCCAGTCCGTAAACGCCGGGCCAAGACCTTTACGGAAACCACACTCGGCACGCCCGGCTCCCGGGACACCGTCACGAAAGGAATCACCCGCATGAATGACAAGATCCGCCCGGAGGCGTTCGCCCAGATCGCCCGGGACTTCCTCGCCCTGCACGGGGACGACTGGGACACCCTGCACGTCTTCGCCTCGCTGTTCCCCGACGGGGACGGCGGCCTCAGGGCGCCGGTGGTCAGCGCGATCGACCCGGCCTTCCCGCCGGAGATGTACCCGCTGATCATGCTGAGCCAGGTCAAGGCGGCGATCGGGCACCAGAAGGCGGTCCCGGCCG
>DASZYN010000799.1:0-2204 GCA_035545435.1 Acidobacteriaceae bacterium
GCCGCAACCTCGAAGCCGACACAGGTGCTGATGACGGCGATGGTGCCGGAGGAGAACACATCCCCGGTTTGACCGAGCGGCAGTATGTTGGTGAGGAAAGGCGCGCCGACAAGGAGTGCGATGCAACCGACAAGGGCGTAAGCTCCTGCCCCGGCCGCCTCGAAGAATTCGGTGAGAGGATGGGAAAGAATCCGCTGGAACGAATCGGTATTCTCGGCAATGTAGAGCAGCATGGGGGCGGCGGCGACGATCACACCACCCTGGAATCCGCCGCCCGGAGTGAGGTTTCCGTGGGTGCCGATGTAGATGCCGAAGAGAACCGAGAAGCCGAACATGGCGGTAGTGAAGACCTGCACGGTTTCGCTGAGAGCGGCGCGATCCCGGAAGGATGCCGGATTGGCGCCGGCAGACTGTTTCTTACCTTCCTCGGGGCGCAGCAGAAGCATCACCCCCGTCACGGCGCTGAAGAGGATGAACTCTTCACCCAGCGTGTCGAATCCACGATAGTCGTACGTGATGGCGTTCACGGTATCGGTCGCGTGGCGTTCGTAGACGGCAAGACTGGCGATCACGTTGCCATAGGGGCCCCGATACTCTCCGCAGGCCGGCATATTGCGGATTCCGGCGCAGTAGATTGCGGCTGCGCCGATAGCGCCGGCGGCGAAGAGCAACAGGCGTCGCTTCTCAGTCATGGTGCGGCTTCCCGCGATCGGCGAGTGCTTTGCTGTGTTTCATCCGCGTGATCGCCAGCATGATCAGAAGGGGAAGCGCAACGGCGCCGACGGTGATTTGCGAGAGAGCAACGTCCGGAGCCTGAAAGACGAAGAAGAGGAGCCCGAAGAGTAGCCCGTAGAAGCCAAGGCCCAGCAGTTGATGGGTCACGTCATCGGTACGGACGATCACGAATGCGCTGATTGCGATGAGAGCGAGGAGACCCACTCCGAGAATCGTCATGCGCGCGGCCTCCCACCCAGGAATTCGACCTCGGGGTCATCCGGCAAGGCCTCCCAGTGATCTTTCCGGCGCGCGCGAAAGGCGCGAGCGGCGGCGTGCGTTCCTACCGAATTTGCGGCTGCGAGGACAACCAGGATGATGCCGGCTTTCCATGTGGCCTGACTCCAGCCAGTGTCAATCCACACGGCAGCGGTGAGAGCAGCCATGCCTGCCATCGCAGGAACGCCGAGATAGTGCAGCGCCTGGTAAGGATCGCGCATGCGGATCATACCCAGCACACCCACCCAGCACGCGATGGCAACGATGCCCAGCAGTGCGTCCACAACGAAACGATGTGCTGTCACAGATGCTTCTCCAGAAAACGGGCAAACACGAGGCCTGCCCCAAAGGCCAGCACAGAAAGGGTCAGCGGCAGGTCAAAGAAGATAAGGCGTCCTTCGCCGACGCTCAGCAGGACCATCAGCAGAGTGACGATGATGCCGGTCATCTCGAGGCCGACGAGTCGCCGCTCCGCCGAGCCGCGCAAACAGGCCCAGGCGCAGGGAACCAGGCAGCCACTGGTAGCAAGAGCGGTTAGTATCCAGCGATTCATGTCAGCCCTCAGCGCCCAGGTGCCGCGTCATGGCTGGAACGCCGGCTTTTCGCAATTGATGAAAGAGCATCTGACCCCGCTCGCAGTCCATGCCGAGGATGATCATGTTGGGCGAAGCAGTGGTGCAGGCGACGGCAAGCGTGCGCGCGGCAGTGTCATGGCCGGAATCGGTAACCCTATGCCAGGGCGCGGAACGAAACAGCGATGAAGCGCGGAGCCCCATCAAATCGCGCGCCAGGACCATCGTGACGACGATGCAGTCGAGGACGACGTATCCAGGAATGCGCCAGGCCTCTGCCAGCATTTTCGGTGACGGTCTGAAATGCAGGGGCAGGGTGCGGATCACCGATATCGAAAAGATCGCCGAGAAGGCGACAGCCGCAGCGCCGACGAGCATCTCGTGCGGGCGAACGGTCGACACGCACGCGACCCAAAAGACAGCGAGCGTGACAACGCAGATCGATGCCTGGACTGCACTGCGGAGCCTCTGGCTCATGCGAGTTTGGAGGGGCTGCGGCCTGGTGAGGATGCCTGGACGCGGTTTTGGTGGTTTGCCTTCAAAGCCATCCGCGCTGACTTTTTGGTCGCGCGGTGTGTTGGGTCAGGCCGCCTGCCGCTGCCGCCTCTCCAGATATCCGCCCACGGCGGCCAGAATCAC
>DASZYN010000800.1:0-10653 GCA_035545435.1 Acidobacteriaceae bacterium
GGCCGAAGCCGGCCGAGCAGTCGCTGAAAGCCGGGCAGAAGATGGGGACATCCTTTTGATACGCGGAGAGGACGATGGAGTCGACGCCGCCCATTTGGGGGGTCTTGCCGTTGGCTTCAAGCCAGGCGCCCATGGCGCGGATGAACTCGCGGGAGCTGTAGGGCCGCGGCGCGAGGGAGTCGGCGACCTTCTCGGTGGTCTCGTCGCAGGCGCGGAGCTCTTCTTCGTCGATCAGCGTGTCGTAGATGCGATCGATCATCAGCTCGCGCAGCTCGCCGTCCTGGGTTCCGGACGTATAGAGGTCGTCGGCGATGTAGTGCTGGAATCCGAGAGCTTCGAAGAAGTCCTGATCGACGATGTTGGCGCCGGTGGAGACGATGGCGTCAACCATGTTGTTGCGGATCAGGTCGACGAAGATCTGCTTGAGGCCGGCGGAGATCAGCGAGCCGGCGAGGCAGAGGATGACGCCGCAGTCCCGATCGCGCAGCATGCGCTCGTAGATGGAGGCGGCCCGGGCGAGGTCACGGGAGCTGTAGGCCATGGACTGCATGGCGTCGACCAGGGCGACGACGTTGTGCTGCTTGATGTCGATGTGGCGGATGGGTTGGTTCAGGAGCTCTTTTTTCGAAGTCATAACAATGCTCAGAATAACAAGGAAAAGTGGGCGAGAGGTTGGGCGGCGATGAATTGCTGCGGGATGAAAACGAGCCGGATGGCCGGCAGGTTTTAGTCGGAAAGGATTAGTCGGGCAGGACCATGGTCTTGCCGGCGAGGTCGCAGGCGCGCCACATATACCAGCTGGCGACCGAGCGCCAGGGACGCCATTTTTCGGCGCGGCGGGTGATCTGGTCGGCGGTGGCGAGCATGGAGGCGTCGAAGGGTTTGGATTTGGGAAGGCGAAGGAAGGTGAGGGCGAAGCCTTTGCGGACGCCGTAGTCGGTGACGGGGAGGACGTCGGGGCGGCCGAGGCGGAAGATGAGCAGCATTTCAACCGTCCACGTGCCGATGCCGCGGACCTCAGTGAGGCGCTCGATGATCTCATCGTCGGGCATGCGGCGAATGGCGGTGAGCGTTGGGACGGTGCCGTCGATGGTCTTCGCGGCGAGGTCACGCAGGGCTTTTGTCTTGGAGGCGGAGAGGCCGCAGGCGCGGAGCATGTCGTCGGGGGCCTGGAGCAGGTGTTCGGGTGAGGGATGCAGCTCGCCAAAAGCGGTGAGCAGGCGTTTGAGGATGGCGGCGGCGGCTTTGCCGTGGAGTTGCTGATAAATGATGGACTCGAGCAGAGCCTCGAAGGGAGAGTGCTGGCTCTTGAGTTTGAGCGTGAAGGGTACGCGACGGATGAGGTCGCCGAGCTTAGGATCGGCGGCAGCCAGGGTGCTGCAGGCGAGAGCGGCGTCGTAGCGGACAGCGCGGCGTCCATCGATCATGAGAGACAGCGTATAGCGTTCAGCGCACAGCGTACAGAACCGCTTTGGACCCATTCATACGATCGCAGCGAAGCGAAGAGCCGGCGTGGCGATTCCGACGACAGGATACGGACACGGTTACAGATTCTGGATCTGGCGGCGGTGGCGCTGTGGAGAGGGCTGAGGCGGCGGAAAGTCAGTTGTCGAGGCCGCGTGGCGTGGAATGGCGTGTGCGCAGGACGTCATTGTTGATTCCTGATGAACAAAAAATATTTTCGACGAGGACCAGGCGGCTTGCAGGAGCGGCGCATGTGCCGCTATAGTTTTTCTTTACTGCAAAATGTGATGTAGGTCACAATCGGCTGTGATCCAGAACACAATCAGCACAATGTCAGGGCGCAGGGACTTGCCGGGAACCGAAGGACCGCGCGCTGGCGATAACAGGGCAACTGGTAGAAACACCCGCATCCTCTGAGGCCGCCGCCTGTTCGTATTCGCAGCGACCTGATTCCGCAGTCATCAAGCCATCGACCCGCAGCGATTCACCGCTTCACAGCAACGAGGAGACGCAGGACGCTTCATGCCGCAGATTTTTGACCGCAGCTCGAATGCGCTGGCCCGGATGAGCTTGATTTTGACGGGGCTGATTGTAATTTCCCTGGGTCTGACGCT
This sequence comes from Acidobacteriaceae bacterium, assembly GCA_035545435.1. Taxonomy (GTDB): domain Bacteria; phylum Acidobacteriota; class Terriglobia; order Terriglobales; family Acidobacteriaceae; genus Palsa-343. The sequence continues at coordinate 2,079 of DASZYN010000800.1, forward strand.
GGACGAAGTGCAGCGGTCTCCCTGGGTGACGCGCCAGGGGCAGCGCGCCGATCAGCCGGTTCCCTTCAGCCACAAGCATCACGTGGAAGGGCTGGGACTGCAGTGCCAGTACTGCCACACGACGGTGGAGAAGTCGAGCTATGCGGGCATTCCTCCGACCAAGACCTGCATGAACTGCCACGCGCAGATCTGGACGAACGCGCAGCTGCTGGAACCGGTACGGCAGAGCTGGGCGACGGGAGCATCGATTCCGTGGACGAGGGTGCACGATTTGCCCGACTACGTCTTCTTCAATCATGAAATTCACGTGAACAAGGGCATCGGGTGCTCATCGTGCCACGGCCGTGTGGACGAGATGCCCATCATGTATATGCAGAACTCGCTGCAGATGGAGTGGTGCCTGAACTGTCACCGGAACCCGGAGAAGAATCTGCGGCCGACCAGCGAGATTTACAACATGGCGTGGCAGGGGGCGTCCGAGCTGCGGCCGGTGTGGTGTGCGGCGGAGGATGTTCCGGCGGGATCGCCAACGGCAGGGGGTGTGACCTGCACGGAAGAGAATCCAAAAATGAACGGCGGGGTCCAGATGGCTTCGCTCAGCCGGCCGCCGACCGGGCTGCATGCCCAGGCGGGGGGCACAGCGATCGGGAGCGAGGACACGAATCCCATCCAGCTGCCGGCAGGGGTGCACTACACGGAGTTCACGAGCCAGCAGGCGCTGGGCCAATTTCTGGAGAAGCACTACGACATTCGCAATCCGCGTGAGCTGACCAGCTGCGAGGTTTGTCACCGATGAACAGAAACGAGCGTTCAGCGTTCGGCGTTCAGCGTTCAGGCGAGCCTGAGCATGCCGCAGTACCCGGGTCCCAGGAGAGTCTGGTGCAGATTGAGCCGAAGAAGCTGACGCTTGCTGAAATTCGGGCGAAGCTCGCGAATCAGAAGGGCAAAAAATTCTGGCGTTCGGTGGACGAGCTGGCGGATTCGTCGGAGTTCGCGGAGCTGGTGAACAAGGAATTCCCTTCCCAGGCATCGGAGTGGATCGATCCGGTTTCGCGGCGTGGCTTCCTGAAGGTGATGGGCGCCTCGATGGCGCTGGCCGGACTGGCCGGTTGCACAAAGCAGCCGGACGAGCCGATTTATCCGTATGTCACGGCGCCACCGGACCTGACGCTGGGCAAGCCGGTGTATTTTGCCTCGGCGTTTCCGTTTACGACCGGCGCGGTGCCGGTGCTGATCAAGAGCGCGGCGTACCGGCCGATCAAGGTCGATGGCAATCCGGAGCATCCTTATGTTCGCGGCGGGTCCGACCCGATCACGCAGGCGACGCTACTGGATATGTACGACCCGGATCGCTCGCAGCACATTTTGTATCGCGGCGAGACGCGGAACTGGGCATCGTTTCTGGCGGCGTTTCGCAGCATGCTGGCCGACAAGAAGCCGGCCGGCGGGCAGGGCTTGTACTTCCTGAGCGCGACCGTTACCTCGCCGACGTTGGCAGCGCAGTGGCAGCAGGCGCAGAAGAATTATCCGCATGCGAAGTTTGTGCAGTACGACCCGGCGAACCGGGACAGCCACTATCGGGCCTCGCAGCAGGCCTTCGGGCAATTTGTGGACGCGCAGTACCGGCTGGATCAGGCGGACGTAATTGTGTCGCTCGATGCGGACTTCCTGGGGGGCGCGCAGTTCCCGGGCTTCCACAAGCTGGCGCGCGATTACGCGCAGAAGCGCAAGCTGGACGGCACCGATCAGATGAACCGGTTGTATGTCATCGAGACGGTGACGACGACGACCGGGTTCAAGGCCGATCACCGGCTGGCGGTGAAGCCGAGCCAGATTGCGGCGTTTGCGCAGGCGTTGGCGGGCGCAGTGGGCGGCGGAGGATCTTCGGCCGGCAACTGGAGCGATCACGATGCGAAGTATCTGCAGGGCGTTGCGGCGGATCTGAAGGCCAACGGCGGCAAGTGTGTGGTGATCCCGGGCGAATTTGCGCCGCCGGAAGTGCATCTGGCCGCCTTCGCGATCAATCAGGCGCTGGGCAATGTCGGCAAGACGGTGGTCTATACCGATCCGGTGAACCCGATGCCGTCGATCCAGTGCGACGATCTGAAGGCGCTGGTCGCGGACATGAACGCCGGCAAGGTCGAGTGGCTGGTGATCCTGAATGCGAATCCGCTGTACTCCGCGCCGGCAGATCTGGATTTCGAGAGCGCGTTCAATAAGGTCAATACGGTGGTGCATCTCGGTTCGCACTGGGATGAAACCGGCCAGCAGGCGCACTGGCATATCAATAACGCGCACTATCTCGAGATGTGGTCCGATGCCCGGGCCTACGACGGCACGGTAAGCATTGTGCAGCCGATGATCGATCCGATGTACGGCGGGCACAGCGCGCACGAGATCCTGCAGTCGATGCTCGACAATCCGGATGTCTCGGCCTACGACGCGGTACGCGCGACCTGGCTTGGCAACGGCGGCCTGCTTTCGAAGGGTGATGCGGAATTCAACTGGCGCAAGGCGCTGCACGATGGGTGGATCGATGGAACGGCGTTCGCGCCAAAGACCGTAGCGCCGAAGGGCGGACTGGCGACCAGCGCCGGGACAGCCGCGGCGAGCGGGGTGGAGGTGGTGTTCCGGCCCGATGCGCATGTTTACGACGGTCGCTACGCCAACCTCGGCTGGATGCAGGAGATTCCGCGTCCGGTAACGAACCTGTCGTGGGACAACGCGGCGCAGATGAGCTTCGCGACCATGGAGAAGAACGGGCTCGCGGAGAACGATGCGGTTGAGATCAGCGTGGGCGGCAAGAAGATTATTGGCGGTGCGCTGGCCGTTCCCGGGTTGCCGGACGATGTGGTGGTTGTGACGCTGGGACAAGGCCGCCGGATCGGACGAGTCGCCGGCGGGGTCGGCTACAACGGCTACCTGATCCAGCAGTCGGGTGCGCCGTGGATGCTGGCCGGAGCGTCGCTGCGGAAGACCGGCGACATCTATGACATCTGCGTAACGAAGAGCCACCACATCGATCAGCGCAGTGTGGCGCACGGCGGCGATGGTTCGGGCACGCATTCGATCGAAGGCAACGAGTCGCTGGATCGCGGAATCATTCGCTATACGACGCTGACCGAGTACAAGAAGGATCCGGAATTCGCGCATGAAGGGGTGGCACGCTGGACGCCGGAGCCGAACGAGAGCATGTTCCCCGCGTATCGGTACGACAAGAACGCATGGGGGATGTCGATCGATCTGAACTCCTGCATCGGCTGCAACGCCTGCGTGACGGCATGCTTTGCCGAGAACAACATTCCGGTGGTTGGGCGGGAGCAGGTCAAGATCGGGCGTCTGATGCAGTGGATCCGCATCGACACGTATTTCGAGGGCGATCTGGCTGCACCGCGGGCGCACTTCCAGCCCATGACCTGTCATCAGTGCGAGAACGCGCCGTGCGAGCAGGTTTGCCCGGTGGGCGCGACCGTGCACTCGCCCGAAGGGCTGAATCTGATGGTTTACAACCGCTGCGTGGGGACGCGCTATTGCTCGAACAACTGTCCCTACAAGGTGCGGCGATTCAACTTCCTGCTCTACTCCGATTACGAGACGGAGAGCCTGAAGCTGATGCGCAACCCCGAGGTTTCGGTACGGAGCCGCGGCGTGATGGAGAAGTGCAGCTACTGCAGCCAGCGCATTGAAGCAGTGAAGATCGAGGCGGACAAGGACAATCGCGATATTCGCGACGGCGAAATCCGCACGGCATGCCAGCAGGCCTGCCCGACCGACGCGATCATTTTCGGGAACATCAACGATAAGACGAGCCGGGTAGCGAAGATCAAGACGAACGAGCGGACCTACGGCGTGCTCGCGGACATCAACACGCGGCCGCGTACGACCTATGTGGCCGGCGTACTGAACATCAACGAACCGCTGGCGCAGGAACTGGGCGAGTACTCGAGCTAGAAGCAGGCAATAGGGAACAGGCAACAGGCAACAGCTGAGGAATCGGAGAAGGCAAAGAGACGATGGCGACGAAAGACGCACCCGTCAACAATCCGATGATCGATCCGGTCACGGAAGAATACCGGGTTATCGCGCCGGGACACACGTTCAAGTCGGTGACCGAAGAGGTCTCGCGGATCGTGCTGACCAGCCATACGCCCCTGGGATGGTGGTTCGGATTCCTGCTGGCCGGTTCGGTGGTGGGCATCCTGATGACGGCGCTGACCTGGCTGTTCCTGAAGGGCGTCGGGATCTGGGCCATCACGATTCCGGTCGCATGGGGCTTCGCGATCATCAATTTCGTTTGGTGGATCGGAATCGGCCACGCCGGGACGCTGATCTCGGCGATTCTGCTGCTGTTCAAGCAGGGATGGCGCAATTCCATCAACCGGTTCGCCGAGGCGATGACGATCTTCGCCGTGGTGTGCGCCGGTATGTTCCCGCTGATCCACGTGGGCCGTCCGTGGCTGGGGTACTGGCTGTTCCCGTATCCGAGCACGATGAACTACTGGCCGCAGTTCCGGTCACCGCTGCTGTGGGACGTGTTCGCGGTTTCGACCTACGCGACCATCTCGGTGGTGTTCTGGTACATCGGCATGATCCCCGATCTGGGGACGCTGCGCGATCGCTCGACGTCGAAAGCCGGGCAGTTCTTTTATGGGCTGCTGTCAGTGGGCTGGCGCGGTTCGGTGCGGCACTGGGTGCGGTACGAGACCGCCTCTCTGCTGCTGGCCGGACTGGCGACGCCGCTGGTGCTCTCGGTGCACAGCGTCATCAGCCTCGACTTCTCGGTCGCGCTGCTGCCGGGCTGGCACACGACGATTTTCCCGCCGTATTTCGTTGCGGGCGCCATCTACTCCGGCTTTGCGATGGTGATCACGCTGGCCGTGCCCATCCGCAAGTTCTATCACCTTGAGGATCTGATCACGATCCGCCACATCGACAACATGAACAAGGTGATGCTGACGACGGGACTGATTGTCGCGTACGGCTATTCCACCGAAGTGTTCATGAGCTGGTATTCGGCGAGCCACTGGGAATACTTCATGATGTGGAACCGCATGTTCGGTCCCATGGGGTGGTCGTACTGGACGCTGATCACGTGCAATATCGCAACGCCGCAGCTGTTGTGGTCGCGCAAGCTGCGCAAGAACGTGGCCTTCACCTTCGTCATGTCGCTGATCATCAACACCGGCATGTGGTTCGAGCGATTCGTGATTGTGGTGACCAGCCTGACGCGCGATTATCTGCCGTCCTCGTGGGGCACGTATCGCGCAACGAAATGGGATTACGCAACCTTTCTGGGAACGCTGGGGCTGTTCACGTTCCTGTTCTTCCTGTTCATTCGCTTCCTGCCCATGATTCCAATGTCGGAGCTGCGCATGATGCTGCCGCAGTCGAAGGTGAAGGAAGTGCATGGCGAACCTCTTCCGGAGGCAGGTGACTGATGCCACTTCCTGAGGGAACATACGCATTGATGGCGGAGTTCGAGACGCCGACGCAGCTGGTGCGGGCGGCGAAAGCGGCATACGGCAGCGGCTACCGCCGTATGGATTGCTACACGCCGTATCCGGTGGAGGAAGCGGCGGAGGCGATCGGCTTCCATCGCGATGAAGTATCGCTGGTGTGCCTGATCGGCGGCCTGCTGGGCCTGGTGGCGATGTTCTCACTGGAAACGTGGATTTCGGTGTGGGCCTATCCGCTGAATATCGCCGGGCGGCCGTACTATTCCTGGCCGGCGTTTGTCGTCCCCGCGTACGAATGGACTATTTTGTGGTCCGGGCTCTCGGCGGCGTTCGGGATGCTGGCGCTGTGCGGGCTGCCCAAGCCGTATCACCCGGTTTTTAACGCGCCGAATTTCCGCAATGGCGCGACCTCGGACAAGTTCTTTCTGTGTCTGGAGGCGACGGACCCAAAGTTTGAGCCGGCGGAGACGCGCAGCTTTCTGGAAAAGCAGGCGCCGTTATCGGTGGTGGAGGTGGAGTATTAAGACCGCAGCGTACAGCGTTCAGCGTACAGAGCACGGCGGTCGGCGCTCGGCGTTCCGCGTTCGCGGTGTGCGGGCTCTGAGCATGGGTGGCGCGCTCGGGGTGCTGCTGTTGGCCGGGTGCCGGCAGGACATGCAGAATCAGCCGAGGATGTTTCCGCAGCGCAGCACCACGCTGTTCGCCGATGGACGTTCCGTACGGCCGCAGGTGGAGCACACCGTGGCGCGCGGGCAGCTTTACGAGGACGAGTACTTCTATACCGGGCTGATGAACGGCAAGGAGGCGGACATGATGCCGTTTCCTGTGACGGCGACGGTGATGGCGCGCGGACAGGAGCGCTTCAACACCTATTGCACGCCATGCCACTCGCGTGTGGGCAACGGCGCCGGCATGATCGTGCAGCGTGGGTATAAGCCGGCGGGAAATTTCCACGATGCGAAGCGCATGTCCGAGCCGCTGAGCCACTACTTCTATGTCATGACGAACGGTTATGGCGCCATGCCGGATTACAAGGCGCAGATCGCGCCTGAGGATCGCTGGGCGATTGCGGCGTACATCCGCGCGCTGCAGCTCAGTCAGAACGCGAAGCAGAGCGATGTGCCCGCGGGCACCGAAGTGCAGAGCCTGAGCTCGATCGCAGAGAAGGACGGATATCCGGCGAGCTATGCCGGAGCGTGGCCGATGCCGTCGACCGCGGTGACCGCGAAGCCCGAGGTCGGTGTGGTGGCCGGCGGGCCGGCGCAGGCAGGCGGACCGGCCGCTGCGACGGTTCCCACAGCAAAGAGCAACACGGGTGCCACGAAAACCCCGCCGGCAAAGCCGTCAGGAGCACAGCGATAATGGCGAACGATTCATTCAGCAAAGGATTGCCCAGCACCCTCGGGGCGCCGCCATTCGTGGATCTGTGGCGGCGGCGCGCGCTGCGCGTGGGACTGGTTTCCGCTGTGCTGGCAGCCGGGACCGGACTGCTCGCGCAGATGTTCGACGGTACCGGGCTCGGATGGGATCATCTGCTGCGCGGCTGGCTGACCGGCTTTGTCGCTTGCTTTGGCTTCTGCTTCGGCGGCATGGCGCTGCTGATGGTGCAGTATCTCTCCGGTGGCAAGTGGGGACTGATCATCCGGCGTCCGCTGGAAGCGATGACGCGCACCTGGCCGCTGATCGTGCTGATGTGGATTCCGGTGGCGGTGCTGGGGGCGACGTTCACGAAGCTCTACCCATGGGCAAAATATGCGGACTGGGCCACCGCGCTGAAGAACGGGCAGATTTCGGGGGAAATGGCGCATGCCATCCACTGGAAGGGCCCGATGCTGAACACGATGAACTTCTACTGGGTCTCGCTGGTCTGCTTCGCGATTTTCGCCGGCTATATTCTGCTGCTCAATCGCTGGTCGCTGCAGCGGGATGCCGATCCTGAGCCGCGGGTCGGATACTGGCGCACCCGGTTTGAGAATCTGAGTGGATTCGGCGTGGTGCTGTATGCCGCCCTGCTCTTCATCCTGGTTATTTACTGGGTCATGTCGCTGGACCCGACGTGGTACTCGACGATCTACGGCTTCCAGTACCTGGTGGGCCAGGCGTTCATGGTGCTGCCGCTGGCGATTCTGACGGTGATGGGGCTGTCGAAAGCCGAGCCCATTAAGAGCACGCTGCGCGTGATCGAGCAGCACGATCTGGGCAAGCTCTGCTTCGCCCTGGTGATGCTGAATATCTACTTCGCCTTCGGCGCGTTCATCATCATCTGGTCGGGGAACTCGCCGGAAGAGATTCCCTGGTATCTGGATCGCATCCGCGGCGGGTGGGGCGTGATCGCGACCCTGGACGTGATCTTCCACTGGGTTGTTCCCTTCAGTTTGTTGCTGTCGCGCGACCTGAAGCGGATCAAGAACCGGCTGGCGGTGGCCTGCTGCATCATGATCTTTGCCGGATTCTTCGATCTGTTCTGGCTGATCGAGCCGAACTTTAAAGACGCGGCGAGAAATCTGCACTTCAGCTGGGGAATTCTGGAATACCTCTTCGTGCCGGCGGCGCTGTACAGCTTCTGGCTGGTGAATTACTTCACGGAGTTGAAGAAGCGTCCGCTGATTGCGACCAACGATCCGCATCTGGCGGAGATTCTGGAGCATGACCATGTCCATGCATAACCCGCAGAGCGGCAAGAACCGCGCGAACCTCGATCCCAAGGCGCATCTGGACGAGGCGTCGGTACGCGAAGGCTACGAAGTCACCGATGCGAACACCGGCGGGATCATCGTTTTTCTGGTCGGGCTGTTTCTCTCCGTCGGCGTGTTCTTCGTCTTCTGCTTCGGCATGGGCAAGGTGATCAACAGCGGGCTGGACAAGGCTGACGGCCCCACCAACAAGTGGAATGCACCAAACCAGATCGCGCCACGCAAGGCGATTCAGTCGAACCCAGCGCTCGAGCAGGAAAATCTGGCAAAGCTGACGCAGCAGTTTCCAACGCCGCGCCTCGAGCTGGACGACGGCAATCAGGATCTATCCGAGCTGCACGACCGCGAGGATCTGCTGCTGAACAACTACAGCTGGGTGGACAAACCGGGCGGCGCGGTGCGGATTCCGATCGAACGGGCGATGGA